>JAJJPO010000001.1:0-7810 GCA_032907585.1 Sphingomonas sp.
CGGCCTGGCCTGCTCTCGCGGTACCTGAAACCTGCCGGCGCGAGCTCGAACGAACGCAGGCCGAAGGGAAGCCCTACTCCAGGTATGCCGGCTGAAATCCGCAGATACGCCGGAGCTCGTTCCAGTCGCTGAACTGGATCTCGCGGCCGCGGCGGCGGATCAGGCCCTGGCGTTCCAGGTCGGCGAACACGCGGTTCACGTTGACCGAGGTCTGGCCGGTAATGTCCGCGATCTGCTGCTGCGTGAAGGGATTGATCATGTTCTGGTGCGCCGGATCAATTCCCATGCGAACCGCGGTCTCGCAAAGAAGATGGGCGACCCGGGCGGTCGAGTCCCGGCGGCCGGTATTGACCAGCCACTCGTAACCGATCGCGTTCTGGCGCTGGACCAGCTTCCAGAAAAAGCGCGCGACCTCGGGGTTGGCGTTGACGATTTCCTCGAAGTCCTCGGCCCTGCCGACCAGAACCTCGCTTCGGATTATTGCCTGCAGGCCGTAGCCGGCGACGCCTTCATGGGGCAAAATTCCCTCGCCGGGGAAACGCAGCGAGACGATCTGCCTTCTGCCGCTGCCTTCATTCTTGAACTTGGCCAGAATGCCCGATCGAACCAGCATGACCTCGTCGCGTGGAACGCCAGGCTCGCGAAAGGGGCGTCGAGGTTCAACATGGACCACCTTGTGGGGCATGTTGACGAACAAATCGGCGAGTTCAGGATCCAGTCCTGCTTGCAATAACCTGTCGCGCACGGTCACCCCGGTATCCTCCGGGACGCGCGCCCGTCGAATCGTCATTTCACCTCCTCTCCCCTGTGGAGGTCCGATGGGCTGCTTGCCTCAGCGGCGCAAGAGGAGACTATAACGTATCACCAAATTGGATGCTAATTAAGGGTTAACCAGCGGTTAGATAGCCATATGTTAAGCCGCGAGAGTTCCGGGCTCTCCATTGGCACGGCCGACTTGAGGTCAGGTGGCCCAGGCCATCCCTGGTCAACCAGTTCAATTCCCTCTGCATCGCGGCTGCCGTCGTAGCGGGGGAAGACGTGAAAATGAACATGGGGATCGACCATCATCAGCATGAGATAGTTGATCCGTTCATATTTCACGGCATTCCGCAGGCTGGCCTCGATGTCCCGGGTGACCCGTGAAAGTTCGGCATGGGCTTCTGGTGGCAGCATCCCAAAGGCAGTGGCGTCGCTTTTCGCCGCAAGCACCAGCGATCCGAGCGTGACCTGGGCTGGCCGGAGAAGGACTACCCAATGCTCATATTCGTGGATGAGCGTATCGGGATAGCCGAATTTGCGCATCGTATCGTTGGCCATCGAGCTGGCCTCCTGCTATTGCTTGCCAAGGCGGAAGTGCTTCCTTAAGGGGTCGGCGCGCCCGTTCAAGGGCGCAGCATGGCGATCGTAGCTCAGTTGGTTAGAGCATCGGTTTGTGGTACCGAGGGTCGCGGGTTCAAGTCCCGTCGATCGCCCCATTCTCACCACTATTGGATGTGCCGGGCCAAACCGGAGCAAGCCTACCAAACCGGGCTGTGACGCTCCTCGGCTGAAGCCGGAGCCGCGCGTTTCGAGCTGCGCCAACCACACCAAACCCGGCCCAGGTTGATGGTCGGACGTTGCATGCCTTCCGGAAACGGCAAGGATTTTCAACCGTTGTGGCTGGAAAGGAGAATGCCATGCCCAACGAACCCATCGACGAAAATAGGAGCACTCCCGGGGGCCAGCCGCCCGAACGAGTGGAGAACCGGCCTAATGTTGGAACAGTAAGACCCGAGGATTATCCGCTCGAAGACCGGGCGGCCGGCAGGTCCGACGCTCCAATCGATGAAGAAAAGGAGCATGAGCGATTGAATCCCGCCAGCAGCGGCAAGACCCCCGCTGTTGCCGGGCGGCGGCATGATCGCGACAAGGCGTAAGATGCTGTCGGGTCACTGACCGACTGGCATGTGCTCGTAACCTCCCGTGAGGCGATGCAGATTTCCCCCTTCAGTTGGAGGTGTGGGAACGCGGCCGCCCGGATGAGCCGCTCGTTCCTTTTTCATTCTTTCCAGTGGCCACCGTCGACCTGAAGAGGCGTGAACATCCTCGACCTCGGCTCGTCTGTGGGCAGAACCATGGGGTGGGTCTGCGCCATCGGAGCAAGGCTACCGTTGGTCGAAAGGGAATGGGTGCCGACCGGTTCACGAGGTTAAGGTGGCCGCTCAAATAAGATGACGAAAAGGGGGGTTCGGGGTGCGCATCAACAGCAAGAGGAAATATCTGTTTCTGGCAGCTTTCGCGGCCAGCACCGCCACGGCCGCGATAGCGCAACAGGCGCCCAGCACGACAGTGGTCCCGCCGATCAGCTACACGCAGCGCAGCCTTCCCAACGGGCTGAAGGTCATCGCCATTCGCGATACCGCGACCCCCGACGTCACCGTCTCCATGTGGTACGAGGTCGGCTCGAAACATGATCCCGAGGGCCGCTCGGGCTTTGCCCATCTGTTCGAGCATATTCTCAGCCGCAAGACGGTGAACATGCCCTACAACGCGATCAACAAGATGGTCGACGATATCGGCGGCACGCGCAACGCTTCCACCTGGTACGACCGCACCAACTATTACGAGACGGTTCCCGCCGAATATCTGGAACGAATGCTTTGGACCCACGCCGAGCGGATGGCCCGCCCCGTGGTGGACAAGGAAGTCTTCGAAACCGAGCGCAACGTCGTCAAGGAGGAGCTTCGCCAGCGCGTCCTTGCGCCCCCCTACGGCCGCCTTTTCAGTTTCGCGCTGGGCGAGAATGTCTACAATCTCTTGCCGCACCGGCGCCCGACGATCGGCAGCATCGAAGACCTCGATTCAGCGACGCTGGAAGACGCCCGGGCGTTTCACCAGGCCTATTACGGGCCCGACACCGCGACCCTGATCGTGTCCGGCAATTTCGACCCGGCCGAGCTCAATTCGCTGGTCGACCGTTATTTCGCCGCCATTCCGCGGCGTGCAAAGGCGGTTCCGCTGGCGATCAAGGGCAAGGACAAGCCGCTGGCCGGAAGCCGGAGAGTAAGCGCGAGCGGACCCAACGTGCCGCTTCCAGTGGTCGGCAGCGCTTGGCAGGTTCCAGGCGCCGCCAGTCCAGACATGGCTGTCCTCGACGTGGTCGACGCGATACTGACTGGCGGCGAGAATGATCGCATGCAGTCGGCACTGGTGAAGCCAGGCCTTTCCACCCAGGTGATTTCCTTCCTCAACGACACTGAAGAGCAGGGTTTCTATGCACTGTCGGCCTTCGTCTCGAGCGGCCGCGAGCCCGAAGCGGTCGCCGTCGAACTCGATCGCGCTCTCGATCGGCTGCGAACCGACGGTCCAACCCCCGAGGAGTTGACCGAGGCGAAGAATGAGCTGCTCGCAGCTGCCCTTGAAGAGCGGGAAGTTGCCAGCAACCGGGCGTTCGTCCTCGGCGAGGCGCTGGTCCGGACCGGCGACCCCGGCGCCGCCGACAAAAGGCTGCAGCGCATCGCAAAGGTCACTGCCGTGGACGTGAAGCGGGTGATGCGGACGCTTCTCGATCCCCAGCGGCGGATCGAATTGCGCTATGCCAGCGGAGACGGCGATGCGAAGGAGTGGGCCAACCCGGAGCCGCTTCCGCGCTTCACCAGCCCGCCGCCTGCCACCGGCGCCCCCAACCAGCTTCGTGCCGAAGGCGAGCGGGATCCGCTTCCGTCGCCGGGCACGCCCGCTCCGTTCGTGATGCCGCGCGTGGACGACATCAAGCTGGCGAACGGGTTGCGGCTGGTCTCGGCGCGTACGGGCGATGTACCGCTCGCGACACTGACGATAGCTATCAGGGGAGGAACCTCGGTCGAACCCAGGGAGCAGGCCGGACTTGCAGCACTGACCGCGGCCATTGCCGACAAGGGGACGGCGAGCCGCACTGCCGAGGAAATCGCTGCGGGCTTCGAACGGCTCGGCGCGGCACTGGAAAGTGGGGCTTCTTCCGACGGTGTCTTCCTGACGCTAACGGCGCCGACCGCGACATTGCCCGAGGCGGCGCTACTGCTCGGTGACGTCATCAGGAACGCATCTTATCCTCAGGAAGAATTCGCCCGCGAACGCAAGCGAGCGCTCGATGGCCTCTCGGTAGCGATGAAGGACCCGGGCCAACTTGCCAATCGCCTGGTCAATCCCGTCGTGTTCGGGTCAGCGCCCTATGGCATCGTGGCCGGCGGTACGCCCGCCAGCCTCCAGGCACTGACCCGCGAAAACCTGCTGAACTATCGCCAGCGCTGGTGGCGACCCGACCTTGGTACCGCCGTCATATCGGGCGGCATCGACCCAAAGGCGGCTCGCAAGCTGGTCGAGGATGCCCTCGGGGACTGGAAGGCAGATGGTCCGCCGCCCCCTCTGCCGGATGCACCCGCGGGCGCAGAACAGCCGGCGCGGACACTGGTCGTTGATCTCCCGGGCGCGGGCCAGGCAGCTGTCTTTGCAGTCGCCCGGGGCATGCCGCGGGCCGACCCGGCCTACTTCGAGGCCACGATTGCCAATTCGATCCTCGGTGGCTCCTCGACAGGTCGGCTGTTCCAGGAAATCCGCGTCAATAGGGCATTGAGTTATGGCGCCTACAGCCAGCTTGCCGGCCAACTGGCAGGGGGCACATTGGCCGCCTCGGCGCAAACCAAGAATGAAAGTGCGGCGGAAGTCGCCAAGGTCTTCCTCGACGAATTCGCGCGTATTGCCGCGGAGCCGCTTTCGCGGGACGATGTCGAGAATCGAAAAACATACTTGATTGGCAGCATGCGACGGCAGCTGCAGACCAGCAGCGGCTTCAACGCGACGGTCGCGGGCGCGATGCTGCGCGGCATTGAGCCTGCCGAGGCCCTCGACTTTGCGGACCGGATCAAGTCGATCCCCGGCACGTCGGCAACGGCGGCAATCGCCCCCCTGGTAAGGCCAGACCGCGTGTCGATCGTGATTGTCGGGGACAGCGCCAAGTTTGTCGACCAGCTGCGCCTCCTGCGGCAGGACGTTGTGGTCGTCCCTGTAGGCCGGCTCGACCTGGCCGGCGCTGCGGATGCCGGAGACCATGGCAGCGGGCGGCCTTGAGCCGGGGCATGCCGGCAACGTCAGTTGCGGATTGGCGTGTCGGCATCCTGCACGGGGATCTCATTTTTTGATCGCCGTCGAGGAGTTAACTCGCAGGGTGCGGATTGCGAGTGCCGCCCGGGCATCCAGTCGTTGCATGGGCCAGAAGCTGATCCGGTTTTAAGCCGCACGGCCGCTTTTGGGTGTTGGCGCTGGGCGCACGGACTTTGGCACGTATTGAATAATGTCCAGCCCGCGAGTATATTTCGCTCGCGGACCGGGCCCCTCTGGCGGGTGCCACCCAGGCACTCGTGATGTCGGACCGCATCGGATGATCCGGTGCGTTCGATTTGGCGGTCCATACCTCCCAGATTTGCGCCGAATCCTCCGATTGAACTTCGGTTTGATCAAGAGGAGACAAATATGCATCCACATCTTTACCGCCTGATGGAGAAGCATCAGCGTATCGATGGGCTGCTCCAGATCGAGCAGCGCCGGAGCCGGCGCGATCCCTTCCGTATAATGCGCCTCAAGAAGCTCAAGCTTCGCGTGAAGGACCTGATCCATCATTTCAACGCCCGGCAAGGGAGGGTGCGCCATGCAATGCCCTAGCTGCGGCAAGGACCTGATCATGTCCGAACGGCAGGGAATCGAAATTGATTTCTGCCTTGGCTGCCGGGGAGTCTGGCTCGATCGCGGCGAACTGGACAAGATCATCGAACGAAGCTCCGCCCTGCCGCCGCAAGGCGCGCCGACCGCGCGGTCGCCATGGGATGATGATCGCCGCGGCCTTACGCATCCCGGGAGGAGGCACAAGCGGCGCAAGAGCTTCCTCGAGGAGCTGTTCGACTAGCGAGGCGGACCGCCGTCCTTCGGCGGCGGCGCTCTGCCCAACCCGTCCGGGAACCCTCTCGCGGGCGCTTGCCTGCTCGCGACACCCATACGGGATTTAAACCGTGCGCACTGAGTGACGAGGCAATGAGATGGAATTGCTGTTTACGGAGTGGCTCGACAAGCCGCTATGGCTATGGCTCGGCTTTCTTGGAATAGTCGCGCTTCTGCTGGTCATCGACCTTGGGGTCGTCCACCGCAAGGACCACGAGATAGGGATCACCGAAAGCCTGGTGACATCCGCCGTCTACATCCTGCTGGGCCTCGGCTTCGGAGGCTGGGTATGGTGGTATATGGGGCCCACCGCTGGCATGAATTATGTCACCGGCTTCGTCGTCGAAAAAAGCCTGGCGATGGACAATGTGTTCGTCATCGCGATGATCTTCACCTATTTTGGAATCCCCCGGCTATACCAGCACCGGGTGCTGTTCTGGGGTATCCTGGGCGTGATAGTGCTGCGCGCGATCATGATCGGGCTGGGCGCTGTTCTGGTCCAGGAAGCGAGCTGGGTGCTCTACGTCTTCGCCGCGTTCCTGATCGCCACGGGCATCAAGATGTGGTGGTTCGCCGAGCGGGAATATGATGTTTCTGCGAACCCGGCGCTGCGGTTCGTCAAACGGCATTTGAGGGTCACGGACGAGCTTCACGGAAAGAATTTCTGGGTCAAGCTGCCCGACCCCCGAACTGGCAGGCCGGGCTGGTTCATGACGCCGCTGATGCTGGCATTGCTGATGGTCGAAATCGTCGACCTGGTGTTCGCCGTCGACAGCGTGCCGGCTATTTTCGCGATCACCACCGACCCGTTCATTGTCTACACGTCGAACATCTTCGCCATCCTTGGCCTGCGCGCGCTCTATTTCGCGCTGGCCGCGATGGTCCACCGCTTCCATTATCTCAAATATGCGCTGGCGGTTCTGCTGGTGTTTATCGGCTCGAAGGTGTTTGTTGCGGATGCGTTCGGCCTCGCCAAGATACCGCCGACCGTTTCGCTGTCGATCACCTTCGCCATTCTTGCAGTTGGTATCGGCTATTCCTTGTGGAGGACGGGCGGCCATCCGGACGCGAGTCTGCCTGCTGCTGCGCGAAGCTCGGGTAGCTGAACGGGGAGGACGATGAGGAACCACGTGACCTTGATTACCCTTGGCGTCAGCGATCTCGAGCGATCCGTGGCATTTTACCGTGATGGGCTTGGATTTTCGACCGAGGGTATCGTCGGGACAGAAATCGACCACGGAGCAGTGGCGTTCTTCCCGCTGCAGCAGGGTCTGGCGCTGGCTTTATGGCCAAGGGAGAGCCTCGCCCACGATGCCGGTCTTCCCGAGGGACCGGCCAGCGCGACGGAATTCAGCATCGCTCACAATGTCGGCTCACCAGACGAAGTCGACGCGGTCATGTCCGAAGCCGAGCAGGCAGGCGCGCGGGTCGTGAAACCGGCGATCGAGACCGACTGGGGTGGCTATGCCGGCTATTTCCAGGATCCGGACGGGCATCTTTGGGAGATTGCCTATAATCCCGGCATGATGCCCGGCTGATCGGGAGCTAACCGGCGAAAGGGCGCGTTCGACTGCGACCACGCGAGGAGATTGGCAGGACCATGACGAGGCACCGCATCTATTCCATGAGCCTTGCCAGCGTTTACCCCCATTACCTGGCCAAGGCGGAGAAGAAGGGTCGGACGAGGGCAGAGGTGAACGAGGTCATCTCCTGGCTGACCGGATACAGCGAGCGGGAGCTTGAAGAGCAGCTCGAAAGCAAGGCGAGCTTCGAGGATTTCTTCGCGACGGCCCCCCGACCAAATCCCTCCAGGTCGCTGATCACCGGGTCGGCCGTGTAGTCCGGGTCGGCGGCGATGCCG
>JAJJPO010000002.1:0-7784 GCA_032907585.1 Sphingomonas sp.
GGCGAGCTCCTTTACCAGCGCCGAGTCGACGCGCATCGCCTGCTGTTCCTTTTTATCGGACATATCTTACCCCAAATTTTCCGTAGCGCCGGTCCCTGTCAGAGCGAGGCCGCCGCGTCCAGTGCAAGTGAATAGCCGCGCGCGCCTTCGCCTTTGAACACCCTGTCTGCCGCAAGTGCGACAAGGTCGGTATGGCGAAACGGTTCCCGTTTCTCGGGGTCACTCAAGTGGACCTCGATCACCGGAGTCGAAATGGCCTTTACGGCATCGTGAAGCGCAACCGAAGTGTGGCTGTAGCCGCCCGGGTTGATAATCACGGCCTTGGCGCCGCGCTGCTGGGCTTCGTGGAGCCAGTCAATGAGATGCCCCTCGTGGTTTGACTGGCGCATGTCGAGTTCAACTCCGAGCTCCCGCGCCTGGTCGCTGAGCCGCTCGGCGATCCGGTCCAGCGTCTCGCTCCCGTAGATTTCCGGTTCCCGGCTCCCAAGCAGATTGAGGTTCGGACCGTTGAGCACGAAGATCAGCGGTGGCGTCGGCATGGAGAGCCCCTATATGGACCTCGAGTTCATTCGTGAAGCAAAAGCATGGGGTTGCAGCAATGTCCCTCGACGGCACTGCCGGAGTCATCATCAATGGCGAGCATCGCCGGGTCCCGGCAGGGACCTCGCTTGCCCAGCTCATCGCGGAGGTCGGGCTCGACCCGCTGAAGGTGGCGGTTGAACGCAACCTCGAGATCGTGCCCCGCTCGACCTTTGACGCGGTGACCGTCGAGGATGGCGATGCCTACGAGATTGTCCATTTCGTCGGCGGCGGCTGACAGGCGCCAGCCGGGCCACCTCGCGGCCTTGTGAAACTCTCTATTTTTTTTCCGGGAACATGATGAACGTGAACAGCAAGCTCGATCCGGTCGCGGCCGCCGTCTCCGACACATGGACGGTCGCTGGCCGTACCTTCACCTCGCGGCTGATCGTCGGCACCGGAAAATATCGTGATTTCGAGCAGAACGCCGCCGCCGTCGAGGCGTCGGGCGCCGAGATCGTCACAGTGGCGGTTCGCCGGGTCAACATCTCCGACCCCAAGCAGCCGATCCTCATGGACTATATCGACCCGAAGAAGATCACCTATCTTCCCAACACCGCCGGCTGCTTTACCGCCGAGGATGCGATCCGGACGCTGCGGCTGGCGCGCGAGGCGGGCGGCTGGGACCTCGTCAAGCTCGAGGTGCTCGGAGAGGCCAAGACGCTCTACCCGGACATGCGCGAGACGCTGAAGGCGACCGAGCTCCTGGCCAGGGAAGGCTTCAAGCCGATGGTCTATTGCGTCGATGATCCCATCGCCGCGAAACAGCTCGAGGAAGCTGGCGCCGTTGCGATCATGCCGCTCGGGGCGCCGATCGGCTCGGGCCTCGGCATCCAGAACCTGGTGACGATCAGGCTTATCGTCGAGGGCGCCAATGTCCCCGTGCTGGTCGACGCCGGCGTCGGCACCGCCAGCGATGCGGCGGTGGCAATGGAGCTTGGATGCGACGGCGTGCTGATGAACACGGCGATCGCCGAAGCGAAAGATCCAGTGATGATGGCCGAGGCGATGAAGCTCGCCGTCAGCTCGGGCAGGCTTGCCTATCTCGCCGGAAGAATGGCCAAGCGCCGCTACGCCGACCCCAGCAGCCCGCTGGCAGGTCTCATATAGCAGCTGTCACCAGGTGAGCCGACATCGGGGCTGCAACCCCGCCCGGGACCTCGAACGGGCGAAGGGCGGCAGCTGCAGCCTCGATCACCCGCTCCATCGACCCGGGGTCACGGGCCTCGATCTCCGAGCGGAGCGGGCTTCCCTCGCACATGGCCCTCGCAGCATCGATCGCCGAACGGCCAAGGCTTTGATGGACGATCGTCTCGAACTCGAGGTCGTCGAAGCCGGCGGCGACGAGGTCGGCGGTGATCGTCTCGAGATCGCAGTATCCAAAGGGAATGCGTGGGAGGAAAGCCGGCGGGTCGTCGGGGAACTGCGCAGCCACCGCCTCGTGGATAGCTTTCGAAAAGGGATTTTGCTCGAGCCTGTCCCAGATGAGGAGCAGATAGTGGCCACCATTGCGGAGCACCCGCCTCGCTTCCCGGTTGGCCTTGGGCTTGTCGGGAAAAAACATGATGCCGAACTGGCAGATGACCAGGTCGAAGCATCGGTCGTCGAACGGAAGCTGCTGGGCGTCGGCGGCCTGGAAGCGGACGTTGGGTGAGCGCAGCTTTTCGCCGGCAATGGCGAGCATCGCGGGGTTCAGGTCGATTGCAACGATGTTCGAGCCGGGAAGGGCCTGGTGGACGGCCCTGGTGACCGCCCCGGTCCCGCAGGCCGTCTCCAATATGTCGCCGTGAGGATGGGCTGATGCCCGCTCCGCGACGTCCGCCGCGTAGGGCTCGAACAGCATCGGCACCATGAGCTGCTCGTAGGCCCTGGCGATGGAACCCGCAAAAAGAGTATCGGTAGTCCTCATCCCGCAGCTCCCGCCAACGCCTGGGCCGTTGCCCGGCCCGCGGCAGGAACGCGAGTGGAAGCTTGCGAGTTTCATTCCCCGGAGGTGCGCCATGAGCGACTTCACCACCCTTCGCGAACAAATGATCGATCGCCAGATCGCCGCCAGGGGTCTCGATGACCCGGTGCTGCTCGGTGCATTTCGGGAAGTGCCGCGCGAGCAGTTCATCAGCGACGAATATTCCGACTATGCCTACCAGGACTCGCCGCTTCCGATCGAAAGCGGGCAGACCATCAGCCAACCCTATATCGTTGCACTGACCATCGATGCCGCCGGCATCGGCCGGGGCGACAAGGTGCTCGAAGTGGGTGCCGGCTCGGGCTATGCAGCCGCGGTCATTGGCCGGATCGCGAAAAAGGTGATCGCGATCGAGCGGCACCATGAACTGGTCGAGCTGGCACGCCAGCGGATGGAGCGGCTCGGCTATGACAATGTCGAGGTGGTGGAAGGTGACGGGACTCTCGGCTGGCCGGAGGAAGCGCCGTTCGACGCGATCGTTGCCGCCGCAAGCGGCAGCCACGTACCGCAAAGCTGGATCGCCCAGCTGAAGCCCGGCGGGCGCCTCGTCATGGCGATCGGCGAGCCCCAAGAGGTGCAGTCGCTGGTGCAGATTACCAAGGACGAGGACGGGACGCTTCACCGGGAGGATCTCGGCGGAGTGCGGTTCGTGCCCCTGATCGGCAAGGAGGGTTTTAGGGACGGCGGCAGCGAGGCACTGGTCCGCTCGCTGCCGCAGCTCGTCGCGGACCATGCCGAGGTGCTTCCGGACATCGAGGACCCGGGGTTCGCGGCGCTGTTCGACCGCTACGCCGGTGCCCGGGTCCTGCTGCTGGGCGAGGCGAGCCATGGAACCTCGGAGTTCTACCGGGCGAGGGCCGCCATCACCAGGCGGATGGTCGAGCGGCATGGCTTTAACATCATCGCCCTGGAGGCCGATTGGCCGGACGCTGCGACTCTCGACCGCATCGTTCGCCATCGCGTACCGCGCGAAGGCGAGGAAAAAGCCTTCACCCGCTTTCCAGCCTGGATGTGGCGAAACCGCGAGTTCGACAATTTCGTGCGCTGGCTCCACGGCCACAACCAGGGGCGGGAGCCTTCAGAAATGGCCGGGCTCTTCGGGCTCGACCTTTATAATCTCAGCGGGTCGATGAAAGCGGTCATTGACTATCTGTCGGACAAGGACCCCGCGCTCGCGCAAGAAGCTCGCAGGCGATACTCCTGCCTGTCGCCCTATGTCCGCAACCCCGCGGCCTATGGCCGGCTGGCGATGTCCTCCGGCCTTGCATTCTGCCGGGACGAGGTCGTGCAGATGCTCGGCCAATTGCTCGAGCGGCAGCTGGAGCTTGCGGCGAGGGACGGGGAGGAATGGCTCGACGCGACCGCCAATGCCCGCCTCGTCAAGAATGCCGAGGCCTATTATCGCGTGATGTACCTGGGATCGGAGGACAGCTGGAACCTGCGCGATACCCACATGTTCGAGACACTCTCCAGCCTGCTCGATGCCCGCGGCCCCAATTCGAAGGCTATTGTCTGGGCGCACAACAGCCACATCGGCGATGCCCGTTTCACCGAGATGGGCATGGTGCGCGGAGAGCTAAACATCGGCCAGCTCGCCCGGGAGAAGTTCGGGGAGGAGGCAGTCGCGATCGGGCTCGGCACGCACGGCGGGACGGTTGCTGCCGCCGATGACTGGGACCAGCCGATGAAAGTGAAGGCGGTCCGCCCCTCGCTCGATGAAAGCTATGAGCGGGTTAGCCACGACAGCGGCGTTCCGCGCTTCCTGCTCGACTTGCGCCATGAAAAGAACCAGCGCCTTGCGACATTGCTCGGAGAGCCGCGCCTCGAGCGGTTCATCGGCGTCATCTATCGACCCGAAACCGAGCGCTGGAGCCACTATTCGCAGGCAATTCTGCCTCTCCAGTTCGATGCCTGGCTCTGGTTCGACGAGACCCATGCCGTTGCGCCGCTGCCGGGCGAACTCAGACCCGGGGAAGCGTCCAGCGCAGACGAGACCTGGCCGTTCGGACTTTAGACTGTCCGCTCGCTTCAGCGTGCGTGGATTGCAGCGATCGTCGTCTGGTTGGTGATCACCTCGACATCGGTCACGCAGTGAAGCAGGCGGATGCCGCCCCGTTCCAGTGCCCGGCTCAGTGCCGGCGCGAATTGGGCGGTCGCATCTACCCGCTCCGCCCAGCCACCATAGGCTTCGGCGAGCTTCACGAAGTCGGGGTTGGAAAGTGCGGTTCCGCTGACCCGTCCCGGATAGTCCCGCTCCTGGTGCATTCGGATGGTGCCATAGGCGCCATTATCGACGAGGATGACGAGGAGATCGGCGCCATATTGGGCGGCGGTCGCATGCTCCTGGCCGTTCATCATGAAATCACCGTCGCCGGCGACGCAGACCACCGGCCGGTCGCGAAACCGAAGAGCCGCGGCGACCGCCGCGGGCAGGCCATAGCCCATCGATCCGCTGGTCGGTGCCAACTGGGTCGGCAGCGGCCCATAGTGCCAGTAGCGGTGCCACCAGCCCGAGAAATTGCCGGCGCCGTTGCAGATGATGCTGTTGGCCGGGAGCGCATCACGCATTGCCTTCACGCAGGGGCCAAGGTCGAGCTTCACGCCGTCCCGTGGCGCCGGTTCGCTCCACTCCAGCCATTCGCGATGGGCTTCCTCGCCGGACGAGAAGCGGACCAGGTCCGGGTCGTGCCAGTCGGCGATCATCTCGGCGAACTCGCCCATGTCGGCGCAGATCGGAAGGTCGGCGCGGAACACGCGGCCGAGCTCGTTGGGGTCGGGGTGGACGTGGATCAACAGCTGGTCGGGATGGTCAGGGCTGATCAGCTTGTAGCCATCGGTCGTTGCCTCGCCGAGCCTTGCCCCGGCGACCAGCAGCAGGTCCGCCTCGCGGATGCGCTGCTGGAGCCTGGGATTGGGGCCATAGCCAAGCTGCCCGGCATAGACGCCGCATTCATTGTCGATTGCGTCCTGGCGGCGGAAGGCCGCCGCGGTCGGTATGCCATGACGCCAGGCGAAGGTCGCAAAATGATGGGCCGCGTCACGGTCCCAGCTTGCACCGCCGATGATCGCGACCGGGTTGGTGGCGTCCTTCAGCAGTCCGAACATGGCTTCCACCGCGCCGGCACAGGCCGACTGGGCGATCGGAGCAATCTTTGGCCGGTCGACGGCCTCGACCTCGTCGCGGAGCATGTCCTCGGGAAGCGCGAGTACGACCGGCCCGGGGCGGCCGGCGGTGGCGACCCGGTAGGCGCGGGCGACATATTCCGGGATCCGGCGCGCATCGTCGATCCTCGCCGCCCATTTGGCGACTGGACCGAAGAAGGCAGCCATGTCGATTTCCTGGAAACCCTCGCGGTCACGGTCAGCCCGGTCGAGATCGCCGACGAAAAGGATCATCGGCGTGGAGTCCTGGAAGGCGACGTGAACGCCTGCGGAGGCGTTAGTTGCGCCCGGCCCGCGCGTCACGAATGCGACGCCGGGCTTCCCGGTCATTTTCCCGTCGGCGTCCGCCATATAGCCGACCCCGCCCTCCTGGCGGCAGATCACCGTCTCGATCTCCGGCGCGTCGTGAAGCGCATCGAGGACCGCCAGGAAACTCTCGCCCGGGACGGTGAAAACACGTTCGCAGCCCTGGATCCTCAGCTGCTCGACAAGAATCTGGCCGCCGGTGCGAAGTTTTATCTGGGACATGGCCTTGCGCTCTAGCCGCTGCCCCGTCGCTTTGGGAGCGAAATTCTTCGCTTCATAAGCGCGAGGGTGAAGGAGGCGAGTCGCCATGGAACCGACCTACAGGATATTCATCATCGTAAACCGGTCGCGGCACGAGGTTTTCGAGGCGGTAGCCGACCCGGCGCAGCTATCGGCCTATTTCACGACCGGGGGCGCAAGCGCCCGGATGGAGGAGGGCGAAACGGTTACCTGGGACTTCGCCGATTTCCCGGGCGCATTTCCGGTGCACGTAACGAAGGTCGTCCCGGGCGAACTCATCGCCTTCAACTGGCCGGCGAATGAGCCCGGCGTCGAATATCAATTGCAGGTGAGGATGAAGTTCACCGAAATCGAGCAGGGCCGCACGAAAGTGGAGGTCGAGGAGGCAGGATGGCGCGATAGCCAGGAGGGGCGGGCCGCGAGCTACGGCAACTGCATGGGCTGGTCGCAGATGCTCTCGGCCCTCAAGGCCTGGGTCGAGCACCGCATCAACCTTCGCGAAGGAGCATATCGCTAGGGGAAAGAACGCCCGGGCGTGAATGGCATTGTCCCATTTTGCGCGAAGGGAGCTATCTGCCTAGGTTTTTTCCGGGGGGTGCAAGACATGGCCAATGCCTGGGCACGGGACCGAGCGACTGCCTTTTTCCTTGGCATTGGCCTTATGGGTCTTGCCGTGGTCACGCTTGGCTTTGGCGTCACCTACGCGATCCCCATGGTTCGCCGATCCTATTCGGCGCCCTGGTTCGTTCATCTCCACGGGGCTTCCGCGCTTTGCTGGGTCCTGCTGCTGATCGCTCAGGCTGGCCTTGTCAGAGGGCGCCGGACGCCAATTCATCGCCGCTTGGGCAATTGGGCGCTCCCCGTCGCGGTAACGATATGGGCCAGCGGGATCGCAACGGCCACCTGGGCGGCCCGGCGGGACCTGCCCGAGCTTGGGTCCGTCGCGACGTCGAGCCTCGCGGGTACAGCGACGGGGCTGACGCTCTTTCTGCTGCTGGTCGGGGCGGCAGTCGTGATGCGCCGCCGGCCCGACTGGCACAAGCGGCTCATCCTACTTGCGACCATCCAGCTGCTATGGCCCGCATTCTTCCGGCTTCGCCACCTGATGCCCATGGTCCCAAGGCCCGAGATCAGCCTTGCCCTCTTGCTTGCCTACCTGCCTATCCTGATTGCCATCATCCGCGACCAGAGCCGCTGCGGGAAGATACACCCTGTGTGGCTCTACCTGGGCCCGGCACTTGTCATCGAGCAAGGCCTGGAAATCGCCTTCTTTGACTGGGGGATCCAGCGGCAAGCGGGCAAATGGCTATATGCGCTTCTGTCCTAGGCGCGGTGTCGTCCCTCAAGCTTGCGCCTGAACAGGACAGTAGCTTTGCTGCAGCGATTGAATTCGCTCAGGCTTGGTGGACCGCCTTGACCACCTGGTAGGATTCGAGGCCTTCCTTTCCGCCTTCCGATCCGAAGCCGCTATCCTTTACGCCGCCGAAGGGCGCGTCGGCATCGACGTACCAGACGGTCTGCGCCTCGGCGG
>JAJJPO010000003.1:0-7540 GCA_032907585.1 Sphingomonas sp.
AGAGCCATACCTCGCCAACGTCGAGAGTGCCGTTCATGTTGGCATCGCCGGTGACGGTCAGAGTGACGTCGGAACCGCCCTCGAATGCATCCGTCAGAACGACGGTATCGAGCGCGACATTGCCGATATTGTCGAGCATCACCGTGTAGGTGATGAGTTCGCCAACCGTGTCGGCGCAGTCGCCTGGAACCGAGGCATCCTTGGAAATGTCGACCATGACCCCGTCATTGCCGGTGTCGCCGGAGAGCCATACCTCGCCAACGTCGAGGGTGCCGTTCATGTTGGCATCGCCGGTGACCGTCAGAGTGACGTTGCCATTGCCCTCGAAATTATCCTCGAGGACGACATTCTCGAGCGCGACGTTGCCGATATTGTCGAGCATTATCGTGTAGCTGATGAGCTCGCCAACCGTGTCGGCGCAGTCGCCTGGAACCGAGGCATCCTTGGAAATGTCGAGCGCCGGGTCGTGGCAGACGTCAACCGAGGCATCGTCGCTGACCTCGTCAGCGGCCTCGCCGGAAATGACCGCATTGGCATTTGCCGTGGCGGTATTTTCCAGCACGCCGTCGCCGCCGCCAAAGCCGTCGATATCGGCCTGGGTGACTGCCCGGACATAGGTGTAGGTCCAGGTCTCGTCGACACCCATGACCCCGTCATTGCCGGTGTCGCCGGAGAGCCATACCTCGCCAACGTCGAGAGTGCCGTTCATGTTGGCATCGCCGGTGACGGTCAGAGTGACGTCGGAACCGCCCTCGAATGCATCCGTCAGAACGACGGTATCGAGCGCGACATTGCCGATATTGTCGAGCATCACCGTGTAGGTGATGAGTTCGCCAACCGTGTCGGCGCAGTCGCCTGGAACCGAGGCATCCTTGGAAATGTCGAGCGCCGGGTCGTGGCAGACGTCAACCGAGGCATCGTCGCTGACCTCGTCAGCGGCCTCGCCGGAAATGACCGCATTGGCATTTGCCGTGGCGGTATTTTCCAGCACGCCGTCGCCGCCGCCAAAGCCGTCGATATCGGCCTGGGTGACTGCCCGGACATAGGTGTAGGTCCAGGTCTCGTCGACACCCATGACCCCGTCATTGCCGGTGTCGCCGGAGAGCCATACCTCGCCAACGTCGAGAGTGCCGTTCATGTTGGCATCGCCGGTGACCGTCAGCGTGACGTCGGAGCCGCCCTCGAATGCATCCGTCAGAACGACGGTATCGAGCGCGACATTGCCACTATTGTCGAGGATGACCGTGTAGGTGATGAGTTCGCCTACCGTGTCTGCACAATCACCCGGAACCGAGGCGTTCTTCGTTATGCTGAGTTCGGGGTCCGGAATGAAGTTGCCGATGGGATCGACGATGATGGTTGATCCCGCCTCGGCATTGTCACCGATCACGACTTCTTCATGATCGCCGGTGGTCTGGGTCGCGCCCGCTGGCACCACCTCGTCGATCCACACGGTCTGGCCAGTGGCAACGCCGTGGAATGTATAGTTACCCTCGGCATCAGTGAGGGTGGTCCGCTCGCCAACATCGAGCATCCCATTCTGGTTGGCGTCGATGAAAATGGTGACGCCCTCGATCGGCCCCTCGCCTGGGTCCTTGATCCCGTCGCCGTCCAGGTCCTCGAATTTCGTGCCCGTCAGAGTCACGCCATTTTGAAGATTCCATTCCTCGAAAGTGGCGTTGACCTGCCAGTCCGTCCCGGCGGCGCCCATCTGGACATAGAGGTAGACAAAGGTCTCGGTCGGATCGAGCCCTGCAAATTCAGAGACGGGCACCAGGACTGCATAGTCGTCGCTGCCGCTACCCGTTGACTCGATATCGCTTAGCAAAACGGAGACGTTGCCGCCCCCGTCCAGGTCATAAATCAGGTTCTGGCTGAACAGCGTCGTCGTGTCGGTGATACTGCCGTTCGACGAGGTGTAGAGCTTGAACTGGTCAAGCGATATCTGTGCATTGGGATCGGAGTTTGCCTCGTTGAGGTCGACCCGGAATTCATAATATTGAACGCCATCAATGGTGACGACCACGAGGTCGGACAGCTTGACCGTGTGCGTCTTGGCATGGTCGATGTTCTCATTGGAATCATCAATTGGCGGCGTGTCGTCGGAGTTGAAGCCCTGCTCGACACCGTCATTGTCCTGGACCGCCAGGAAAGTGTTGTAGTTGCCTGTTCCCGAGCCGGTGTTCGCGGCGTCAGTGAAGATTATGCCGCCGATGTTTACGAAGGAGCCGGATGGGGTGATGTCGGCATCCTGGACACCGTCGCCCGTTACGTCAGGGCCAATGAACACTTCAGCCATGTCACGCACTCCCCTGGGTTAAGGCGGGGCGAACAGTGGATTTGGGCTAGCCCCGCATTGGGTTTCGAACACTGGGCAGTAGGCGAATTCCTATATTTTATAGTGACTTCGCGAGTCGGAAAGGCGGCTCCTACCACTTTTTTTAATCTGCATTAATTATCTTTGGTTAAGGGGAATTAAATTACGACGGAGACCGGTTTCGGCATCGGATAAAGTCCGGCGAGCCGTCGGGCAGCGATGACCTCTTTTCCGCCGCTACTTGTCCAAGGCACTGAAAATAAATTAGTTAAATGCAGGGTTAACCGCTGGCTCGGTGAGTCGGACAGGCGGGGGCTGATCCGAAAATGCAGATCATCACGCCACCAACCGAGATCGTCGCTGGCGCACTCAACGCCTGCCGCCGCCACTTCATCTCCGTTGCCGCATTCAGCGCCCTCCTGAACCTGCTGTTCCTGGTTCCCATGCTGTACATGCTGCAGATCTACGACAGGGTCATTCCCACTCGCGGAAACACGACCCTGTTCTTCATCACCCTCGTGCTGCTGTTTGGGCTGGCTACCCTGGCCCTGCTGGACTTTGTGCGTTCGCGACTGCTGGTCCGGGCATCGATCAGGCTGGACCGGCAGCTTGCCGGCGTTCTGCTCGACACGTCACTCGCCCGGCGCGACCGCACCCTTGATGCCGTTACCCGCCAGTCGATGCGGGAATTCGACACGCTTCGCCAGGCATTGACCGGGCCGGCGATTGTCGCGCTGTGCGACGCGCCCTGGTCACCAATCTATGTCCTCGTCTGCTTCCTCATCCACCCGTTGATCGGCGCCTTCGTCCTTGCAGGCGCGCTCTTGCTGGGCGTGGTCGCGATGCTGAATCACGGGGCGACCAGCGAGCCGCTCCGCAACGCCAACGACGCTGCGGCCCGCGCCTATGCAAGCCAGGAACAGGTTCTCGCCGGCGCGGAAAATGTCCGGGCGCTCGGGATGCGCCGGGCGATGGTTCGCCGCCATCTCGCGGAGCGCGAATCCATGATGGCGCTGCAAAGCAGCGCGAGCTTTGCCGGCAGCCGCTACGTGACGATGAGCAAGTTCCTGCGACTGTCGCTCCAGTCCTGCGCGCTTGGCCTTGGCGCCTGGCTTGCGATCGGCAACAGCATTTCTGGCGGCGCGGTGTTCGCCTCGTCCTTCCTCGCCGGCCGCGCACTCCAGCCAGTCGAACAGCTCCTCGCAACCTGGCGAACGGTCACCCAGGCCAGGAGCGCCTATGAAAAGCTCAACGACCTGCTTGCCGCCCGCGAGGCGGAAACCGCCATGACGCAACTCCCGCCGCCCGATGGACGCCTCGACGTGGAACAGCTGTCGGTGCTCAATGCCGCGGGAGACGGCGCCATATTGGCCAATATAAATTTCCAGCTGTTGCCGGGCGAGGTGGTGGCCGTGGTCGGCCCCAGCGGCGCTGGAAAGTCCACCCTGCTAAGAATGCTGGCCGGCGCCGGCCGTCCGGACCGAGGCACGATCAGGATCGACCATGCCAACGTGCTCGATTGGGATCCTGAGCGTCTCGCCACCTATATCGGCTTCCTTCCGCAGGACATTTCGCTGTTTGCCGGGACCATCAAGGAGAATATCGCGCGCTTCCAGGACTCGGCAGACGGGAATAAGGCAGAGATTGACGCCAAGGCAGTCGCGGCGGCCAAGGCCTGCTTTGCGCATGAACTGATTCTCCAGCTGCCCAACGGCTATGACTCCGTGCTCGGCTGGGGCGGCCGCGGGCTTTCAGCCGGACAGGCGCAGCGGGTGGGGCTTGCAAGGGCGCTTTTTAGTGATCCGCCAGTCATCCTGCTTGACGAGCCCAATGCCCATCTCGACGCCGCCGGTGAAGGCCAGCTGGTCGATACGCTGATGGCGCTCAAGAATAGGGGAGCGGCAGTCCTGGTTGTCGCCCATCGAATGGGCGTGCTTGCCGCGGTCGACAAGATAATGGTGCTTCGCGACGGGCGCATCGAGGCCTTCGGATCTCGCGACGAGATCATTTCCAGGCTCGGCGGCGGCCCGGCAACGCCGATCGAAGGTCCGCAGGCGTCATCCAAGAGGAGGAAGGCCTCGTGAGCGGCTACCTGCGCGGCGGCTATAATCCGCTGATGCTCGAGGGCACCGCGACGGCGGCCCCCGAACAAGCCCCGGATGATTCCCGCCGGGACATCCGGCTCGGGATTATCGGCGCGGGGCTGTTTTTCGTGGCGTTCCTCGGCTGGGCAGCTTTTGCGCGGCTCGACGCGGCTGCCTATGCCCCGGGCCAGCTGGTTGTCTCTGGCCAGCGCCAGTCGGTCCAGCATCGCGATGGCGGCGTGGTTGCCTCGATCCACGTCGCCGAGGGCAAGCGGGTAAACAAGGGTGACCTGCTCATCGAGCTCGCCGGAGCGGAAGTCCGGGCCCAGGAACGAGCGCTGGCCGCCCAGCTGATCAATTACCAGGCCCAGCGCGCCCGGCTCGAGGCCGAGCTCGCCGGAGCAGCGACCATTACCTGGCCAGCCGAGTTCCGGGACGCGACGGGAGCGCGCCGCGCCGAGATCGACGAGGCGATCCGCGTCCAGACCAACGAGTTTCGGGCCCGCCACTCGCTGCTGGTCGCCCAGTCGCAGGTACTGGGACAGCAGTCGGCTCAGGCAAATGAAAGCGCGAGCGGCTACCGCTCGAAGATGGTTTCCTCCGCGGAGCAGGAGAGGCTGATCCAGCAGGAGATCGATGCGCTGCGACCAGCGGCTGAAAAGGGCTTCGTGTCGAAGTCCCGGATGCGGGCGCTCGAGCGCGCGAGGGCGGACATCCAGGGGCAGCGCGGGCAGTATCAGGCAAATATCGCCGAGGCCCGTTCATCGGCCAGCGGGGGCCGGCTGCGCCAGATCGAGGCTCGCAACTCCTACCGGGAACGCGCTTCGGCCGAGCTTCGCGAGGTCGAGTTCGCGCTGGGCGAGACCTTGCCCAAATATCGGGCAGCGCGTGACCAGCTGGAGCGATTGCGGATCCGGGCGCCTGTCTCCGGTGCAGTGATCGGGCTTTCCATCTTCACCGTCGGTGGCGTTATCGCGCCGGGGCAGACGCTGATGGATATCGTTCCTGAAAATGCCGACCTGGTGGTCTCTGCAAAGGTGGCCATCGATGACGCGGATGACCTTCGCGTGGGCCAGGATGCGCAGGTCCGCTTTATCGGTCTTCACGAACGCAACATGCCAACCATCATAGGGCGCGTCACTCGCCTGTCGGCAGACAGTCTCCTCGACGAGAAAAGCGGGGAATCATTCTACACCGCGGAGGTCCGCGTTCCCGGCGGCGAGATGCAGAAGGTAAAGAATCTTCGCGGAAAGGATTTCGAGTTCCGCGCGGGCGCACCGGTTACCGTCCTCGTACCGCTCAAGAAGAGGACCGCTCTGCAATATGCGTTTGAACCCCTGGTCGAGACCATGTGGGTATCGTTCCGCGAGCATTAGGGCGAACCAGGGGAGAGCGGTCAATCGGCGGCCCGAGGACTGCCAGATGTAACCGTGGCCGGGCGGAGGAAACCCCCGCCCGGCCAGCCCGCGATCTTGTACCTAGCGCTCGGACTTGATCGTGATGGCGTTCGCAGCGAGCGTTGTCCGGCCGGTGCTGGCCAGCTGCCTTGCGCGCTCGACCGCGGCCGCGATCTGCGGCGCTGCATCATCCCAGGCGCCGTCGGCGCAGCGCAGATAGTCCTGCCTCCTTATGCCGGGTCCATCGCCGTCGTCGCAGACTTTCCTGACCGCGGCAGCGACCCGCCGGTTGAGCCGCTGCTCGTGCCGGTATTGGGCCAGGTCCAGGTCGTCAAACCGGACCTCGACAGTCCTGGTTTCGGCAGGTGCGCCATAGACGACGACCGGTTCCATCGCCGAGGCGGATGAAGCAATGAACAGAGATGCCGCGACCCCTGACAGAACGGCTGCACTGATTTGTGAACCTTGGGTACGCATCTCGAATTCTCCCTTTTCGAAGAGAAGTCATGAATGCTCCTTCTTTCCGGATTTTGCCTGCCCGGTTCGACGGCGGCACTGCCCGTTTCGGCAGAGACCGTTCGTCGCGGCCAAGCGGCGGTCACCATCGACCAATGGCCAAGCGACTGGTGATGCCAACGGATTGATGGCGCACACTGGCTGTTACCTCCCGAAACCGGCATAGCGCTGCCATGGATATCGGGATTATCGGCGCCGGCGCGATCGGCGGATGGATCGCAGCAAGGCTGGCGATTGCAGGCGAGCAAGTTTCGGTGCTGGCCCGCGGCCAGACGCTCGAGGCGTTGCGCGAAGGCCTTGCGATTCTCGAAAATGGACGCGAGCAGCGTGTCGAGGTGAAGGCATCAGGCGATCCTCGCAAGATCGGACGCCAGGACCTCCTGGTCATCGCGGTCAAGGGGCCGGCCCTCGCGGGTGTTGCAGCTTCCGTGGGCGCGATGATCGGGCCCGAGACCCTCATTGTCCCCATGATGAACGGCGTTCCCTGGTGGTTCCTCGGCGAAGAGCCGATCCACGCGGTCGACCCGGGCGGGGCGATTGCGGCCAGCTTCCCTCTTCCCCAGCTGGTCGGAAGCGTGGTCCATGCAGCCTGCCGACGAAGGGCGCCAAATGAGATCGAGGTCGTCCATGCCGACCGGCTGATACTCGGCGACCCTGAGGGTGGCCCCAGCGACCGGATCGAGCGGCTCGCGGCGATGTTCAGGGAAGCTGGTATTCCTGCCGAGGCGAGCGACAATGTCCGCCGCGCCATCTGGTACAAGCTATGGGGTAACATGACGATTAACCCCATTTCGGCGTTGACGCTGGCGACAAGCGACAGGATCCTGGCGGACGCCGCGATCCGGCCTTTCATTCTTGCCTGCATGGCCGAGGCCGCTCAGATCGGGGAGGCGATCGGATGCCCCATAATGGAAAGCGGCGAAGAGCGGATGGCGGTGACCGCCCGGCTCGGCGCCTTCAAGACCTCGATGCTGCAGGACGTCGAGGCCGGCCGTGCCCTTGAGCTTGAAGCGCTCGTCGGTGCTCCACTCGAAATTGCCAACAGGGTTGGCGTCGCGGCGCCCAATATCGAAACGCTGTACGGGCTTACCCGGCTGATGGGAGAGAGCCGTTCGCTCCTCTAGCGCGCCGGGCTGACCCGCCCGCTGCAACTTCCAAAACCAATCGTGGCAGCGCCGTCGGCCTCGCAGCGTGCGTGGAGGGTGAGCTCGTCTCCGTCTTCGAGA
>JAJJPO010000004.1:0-7615 GCA_032907585.1 Sphingomonas sp.
ATTGGCCCGTGAATGCCCGTGCAGCGGCGGTGTGTCTCGCGGTGGGCGGCCTTCTTCGCGGCAATGTCGGGCCGGCCATCGCCCGCGCCATGCGGCCCTGGGTGCTTGCCGCCTGGGTCCTTCTCACAATCGGGATTACCGCCGGAAGCTACTGGGCCTATTACGAGCTTGGGTGGGGCGGCTGGTGGTTCTGGGACCCGGTCGAAAATGCCTCGCTCATGCCCTGGCTCGCCGCGACCGCTCTCCTCCACAGCGTGAACGTGCTGGCTGCCCGCGGCGGCCTTCGGGCCTGGACCATGATGCTGGCACTGGTTGCTTTCTCCATGTCGATGGTCGGAACCTTCCTCGTGCGCTCGGGGATATTGACGTCCGTCCATGCCTTCGCGGTCGATCCGACCCGCGGAAGTTTCATCCTCGCGCTCCTCGCCATCTACATAGGCGGTGCGCTCACCCTCTTTGCGCTTCGCATAGCCCATGTGAAGGAAGGCGCGCCGTTCGAACTGGTAAGCCGCGAAGGCGGGCTGGTCGCCAATAACCTCCTTCTGTCGGTGATTCTCGGGATCGTCTTCGTCGGGACGCTCTATCCCCTGGTTGCCGAGGCACTTTCCGGCGAGAAGCTTTCCGTCGGGCCGCCATATTTCAACAGCGTTGCCAGCCCTCTGGCCCTGCTGCTCGCTGCGCTGATGATCATCGCGCCCCAGCTGCGTTGGAGGCGGGATTCCGCGCCGATCCTGCCGAGGTTGGCACCGGGTCTCGTCACGGCCGCGGTGGTGCTCGCCGCAAGTTTCATCCTGGCGCCTCACATAGCGCTGCTCCCAAGGCTCGGGCTTGCCATTGGACTCGGGCTTGTCCCGGCCAGCATCCAGCCGCTGTTCGGGCGATCGCTCAAGCGAACGCCGCTCGCTGTCTGGGGGATGGTGCTTGCTCATCTCGGGGTGGCGGTCTCGATAATCGGGATGGCCTCGGACAGCGCCTTCACCCGCGAGCGGCTGGCCGCGGCCCGGCCCGGCGAAACCGTCGAGGTCGGATCCTGGCTCGTGGAATTCAAAAGCGTGATGCCGGTCGCCGGCCCGAACTGGACCGCGATCGAGGGCGAACTTCGAGCCTCGAGGGGATCGGGCGTTACGGTCCTGAAACCTCAAAGCCGCTACTTTGCGTCGCCGCCGACCACTACCAACGAGGCCGCGATCGACACCAGCTGGAACGGCCAGCTCTACGCCGTTCTTGGTGAACCGGACGGGCAGGGGCGCTGGCAGCTTCGTCTCTGGTGGAAGCCATTCGTGACGTTCATCTGGCTTGGCGGCTTCCTCATTGCACTTGGCGGTGCGCTTGCCCTCGTCGGCCGGATGGTGAGGGAGCGCAGGCAGCGCATTCGCGGCGAGGAGGCATTCGGATGAGCCGGGCACTTCGCTTCCTTCCCCTCGTCATCCTGCTGCTGTTCGTCAGTGCGGTTGCCTGGCGACTGGTGCGCCCCGCAAGCGAGATGGTACCGTCGCAAATGGTCGGAAAACCGGTCCCGTCCTTTACCCTCCAGCCGGTGCTTCCCTCCAAGCCGGGCCTTTCATCCGATGACCTTGCAAAGGGCGAGCCGCGGATGATCAATGTCTTTGCGAGCTGGTGCGTCCCCTGCATTGCCGAGGCCCCGATGCTGCTCGAACTGAAGCGTCGCGGAGTCATTATCGATGCGGTCGCAGTTCGTGACAGGCCGGAGGCCGTGGAGGCGTTTCTCGACCGACATGGTGACCCGTTCGAACGGATCGGCTCGGACCCGGAAAGCCGGGTGCAGCTGTCGCTCGGCGCCTCCGGGGTTCCCGAGACGTTCATCGTCGATGGGCGCGGCATCATCACCTTCCAGCACATGGGACCGATCGATGCCGGCGACATTCCCGAGATAATGAGCGAATGGGAGGCGGCCCGGTGAGATCGACCGTCTTCGCGATTGCCATCATCCTTGCAACGCCGGCCCTTGCCGACAGCGATCTTCCCGCTGCGCGCTGGGCCAATGAGCAGCTCCCTGATGCCCGCCAGGAAGCGCAGGCGAAGGCGCTTATGGAGGAGCTTCGCTGCCTCGTCTGCCAGGGCCAGTCGATTGCCGACAGCGATGCCGAGCTCGCCGGCGACATGCGGGCGCTGGTCCGCCAGCGGATCGCCGAGGGGGAGAGTCCCGAGGAGGTCCGCTCCTGGCTGATCCAGCGTTATGGCAGCTGGGTCAGCTATCGGCCGCCGGTCGAGCCGGTGACGTGGCCGCTCTGGGCAGCGCCGGCCCTGCTGCTTCTTGCCGGTGCCTGGCTGCTTCGGCGTCGGCTGGTGAGGAAGAGGCGCTGATGGCCTATCTCTATCTCCTGCTGCTCGGGGCCAGCGTACTTGGCCTGCTCTGGCTTCTTCGGCTGCGTGGCTCGATGCTTTCGCTTGCCGCCGCTGCGGTTGCCTTTGGCGCCGCGGGCTACGCGCTCCAGGGGCATCCCGGGCTCGCGGGTGAGCCACGGGCGGCAACCAGGCAAGCCGCGCCGCTGCCGCTTACCGGGGCGAGGCAGGCGATGATGGGCCAGTTTGACTATGCCGATACCTGGCTCAACATGGCAGATGCGCTCGCCTCGCGGGGGAATACCGAGGATGCAGCGAAGCTTCTTGCCGTGCAGGCGGCGCGCCATCCCCGGGACTACAAGCTGTGGGTCGGCCTTGGAAATGCCCTCACCGATCACGCGAGGACCATCACCCCGGCGGGCCGCCTCGCGTTCGAGCGCGCCGCGGAGCTTGCGCCCGGCTATCCTGCACCAAGGTTTTTCCTCGGGCTGGCCGAGGCTCGCTCCGGCAACCCCGACGAAGCGGTCAGGCTCTGGAAGGAAGTGCTTGCCGATGCCCCTCCCACGGCAAGCTGGCGCCCGCTGGTCGAGGAGGGGCTCATGCTGATGAGCGGGGGAACGGCGCCGCCGCCGCCCCCCGCCCAGGGTCAGGCTGGCTCGTAAGGAAGGGATAGCGCCTCGGCGACCGCCTGGTGGCGGATCTTGCCGTCCGAGACGTTGAGGCCGTTGGCGAGGAGCGGGTCCCGCCGCATGGCTTCCACTGCGCCGAGGTTGGCAAGGCGAACCGCGAAGGGAAGCGTCGCGTTGTTGAGGGCAAAGGTCGAGGTGCGCGCAACGGCGCCTGGCATGTTCGCGACGCAATAATGGATAACGCCGTCGACTTCGAAGACCGGGTCCTCGTGAGTGGTCGGGCGCGACGTCTCGAAGCAACCGCCCTGGTCGATCGCGATGTCGACGAGGACCGAGCCGCGCTTCATCGTCTTCAGCATGTCGCGGGTGACGAGCTTCGGCGCCGCGGCGCCCGGGACCAGCACCGCCCCGATCACCAGCTCTGCTTCCTTGACCGCCTGCGCGATCGCGGCCTTGGAGGCAAAGGCGGTCTTGATCTGGCTCGAGAAGAACATGTCGAGCTCGGCGAGGCGGTCGTTATTGATGTCGTAGATCGTGACGTCTGCGCGAAGGCCCGTTGCCATCTGGGCAGCATTGACGCCGGCAACGCCGCCGCCAAGGATCGCGACCTTTGCCGGGGCAACGCCTGGGACGCCGCCGAGGAGAACTCCGCGGCCGCCCTGTTCCTTTTCGAGATAATGGGCGCCGACCTGGATCGACATGCGCCCGGCCACCTCGGACATCGGCTTCAGGAGCGGCAGTGCCCCGGTCCGTGACGTCACCGTCTCATAGGCAATGCAGGTCGCGCCGGACTTCATCAGCCCTTCTGCCTGCGGCTTGTCGGCTGCGAGGTGGAGATAGGTAAACAGGAGGTGATGGGGCTGCAGCATCGCGATCTCCGATGCCTGCGGCTCCTTCACCTTCACGATCATCTCGCTTTTTGCGAAGACTTCCGCGGCAGACGGGAGAATGGTTGCGCCCGCCTTCTGGTAGGCGCTGTCCGGGCAGTCGATCCCGTCCCCGGCACCGGTCTCCACGAACAGCTCATGGCCGTGGCCGACCAGCTCGGCGACCGAAGCAGGAGTTAGGCCAACGCGGTACTCATGAACCTTGATTTCCTTCGGTACGCCGATGCGCATGATGTTTAAGCTCCAATGGGATGAACGTTTGCGGGCCCTATAGCGAGCAGCCGGCGCGATTGCAGCGGCTTTTTGCCGGTGCTAGGGCGGCGCGCCGCGCCGGTGGCGAAAAGGATCTGAGCTTATCATGAGTATCACGAACGCCGGCGCTGCTGAGGCAGAGACCGGCGAACAGCCAAACGGTTCGCATGCACAGGGGTCGCTGGCCAAGTTGATGGCCGGAGCGATCGGAATCGTCTTCGGCGATATCGGCACCTCGCCGATCTACGCCTTCCGGCAGACCTTTGCCGGCCACCATTCACTGCAGCCCGACGCGCTGCACATCTATGGCGTCCTGAGCCTCATTTTCTGGTCGATGATGATCATCGTCACGCTCCAATATGTGACGATCATCATGCGGGCGGACAACAAGGGCGAAGGCGGGAGCCTTGCGCTTCTCGCTCTCATCAACCGCTCGGCCAGCGACGGCGAAAAGAAGAAGTGGACGATGAGCATCGTCCTTCTCGGGGTATTCGCCACGGCGCTTTTCTACGGCGACAGCATGATAACCCCGGCGATCTCTGTCCTCTCTGCCGTCGAGGGCCTGACGACCGTAAACCCGGGACTCGAGTCCTGGGTCATCCCGATCGCGATCACCCTCCTCATCGGGATTTTTGCAATCCAGTCGCGCGGGACTGCGAAGGTCGGCGCGCTGTTCGGGCCGGTCATGCTGTTCTACTTTACGGTCCTCGCGGTCCTCGGCGGCATCCATATCGCCGCCCATCCGCAGGTTCTCTACCAGACGCTTAACCCGCTGAATGCCGTCAGCTTTTACGCAGCCGAGCCGCTGCCCGCGTTCATCGCCATGGGTGCAGTCGTTCTGGCGGTAACAGGCTCTGAAGCGCTGTATGCGGACATGGGCCATTTTGGCCGTCGGCCGATCAAGCTCAGCTGGCTCTATTTTGTCATGCCGGCCCTGCTGCTCAACTATATGGGGCAGGGAGCGCTGCTCCTGTCCCAGGAACCGGCGCAGGCGCTCGAGACGGCGAGGAATCCCTTCTTCCTCCTAGCCCCCGACATTCTTCGCCTGCCGCTCGTCATCCTTGCGACCATGGCGACGATCATCGCCAGCCAGGCCGTCATTTCGGGTGCTTTTTCCGTGACCCAGCAGGCGATCCAGCTTGGCTTCATCCCGCGCCTTCGAATCACCCATACGAGCGAGCATGCCGCGGGCCAGATCTATATCCCGATCGTCAACTGGGCCCTGATGGTTGTCGTCATCCTGCTTGTCCTCATGTTCGGGTCGTCTTCGAACCTCGCGGCCGCCTATGGAATCGCCGTTACCGGTGCGATGCTGATCGACGGCGTTCTCATCTCGGTGGTCCTATTCTCGCTCTGGAAATGGCCGATGTGGAAAGCGCTGCCGCTTCTCGTCCTCTTCTTTGCGATCGATATCCTCTATTTCAGCGCCAACATGCTGAAGGTGCCCGATGGAGGCTGGTTCCCGCTGCTGGTCGGCGCGATCGCCTTCACCATGCTCACGACCTGGGCCAAGGGCCGCAAGCTGATGATCGACCGCATGGCTGAAGCCTCTCTTCCGATCGAGGTGTTCATCAAGTCGGCGGCCACCAGCGCGACGCGGGTCCCGGGCACGGCGGTCTTCATGACCACGTCGATGAGCGGCATCCCGCACGCGCTCCTCCACAACCTCAAGCATAACAAGGTGCTTCACGAGCGGGTGATGCTTCTCACGGTCCGGATCGAGGACGTTCCTTATGTAATCACCGGACGGCGGATAGAGACCAAGGACTATGGCGCCGGCTTTTACCGGATCATCATCCGCTATGGCTTCATGGAGGAAATCGACGTCCCGGCGGCGCTCGCGATGGTGAAGAGCTGCGGTCCCCAGTTCAAGATGATGGAAACCAGCTTCTTCCTTGCCCGCCAGACGCTGATCGCCTCCTCACGGCCAGGCATGGCGATTTGGCGTGAGAAGCTGTTCGCCTGGATGCTTAGGAACGCGGAAAGCGCCATGGAATTCTTCAAGCTTCCGACCAACCGGGTGGTCGAGCTCGGTAGCCAGGTCGAGATCTGACCCGTCTTGGGCGGCCTCATCGTCACGGCGGACTTCAGCGCGGATGATTTCGCGTGGCTCGAAGGGATGCGCCGCGCGCATTTCCCACCGGAACGTAACCAGGTGCCTGCTCACCTCACCCTGTTCCATTCGCTTCCTCCTTCGCTGGAGGAGGAGGCGAAGCGGCAACTGGCGATCCAGGCACGCGGCCCGGCGCCGATGGCAAGTCTCGCCGGCATCATGGACCTTGGCGGCGGCGTCGCTTTTCGGGTGATTTCCGACGAGCTTGACCAGATCAGAGCCGAGCTGTCCGACCATTTTCATGGCGCGCTGACCTTGCAGGACGGGCCAGGCTGGCGGCCACACGTCACGATCCAGAACAAGGTCACCAACCGGCAGTCGCGCGAGCTCATCGCCCAATTGGAGCAAGGCTTCAGGCCGAGACCGCTGGGGATCGCCGGCCTCTCGCTGTACCGCTACCTGGGCGGTCCCTGGGAAAAGATCGCGAGCTTCGCCTTTCGCGGAGCCTAGCTCAGGTCGCCGACCCCGTCGCAGCTGATGTCGAAAGCAGCCATTCCCGCTTCGAGCACGGAGGCGAGCATCGGCATTTCGATGAGCTCCTCGGAGATGTTGGCAATGGAGCTGGCCTCCTCGATCGCTTCGTCCCAGTCGGCAGCATCGTAAGTGCCTTGGCCGACCCAGGCGAAAGCGAGCAGCTCGGCCTGCTGATCTTCTGCAAGATCATCGATGGCCGCGGCCAACTCTTCCTCGACCCCGGTGTTGAGGGCATCGTCAAGGACCGACAAGGCCTCCTCGCCCTCGTCGTCGACGTTCTCGGGTGCTTCGTTCCCGTCATAGTCGGTCGGGACTTGGGCCTCATATTCCCGGGCACGGAGAATGATGCGGCAAAGCGTCTCAAGAGGGGTCAGCGGTTCCATCGGCGATCATTCTCCAATTCTCCGCCTTGAACGAGGGTAGGGGAGGCCGGTTCCACCATTGTTGACGCCCTTATTCTTGCCACCTATAGGCTCGCCCGCGCCGTCAACGGCAAGCCTTTTGGGGCGGAGTAGCTCAGCTGGTTAGAGCAGCGGAATCATAATCCGCGTGTCGGGGGTTCGAGTCCCTCCTCCGCTATTTTCGCAGGACGCCGCATGGCGACGCATGTCGTCGCTTAAGTGCGTTTCTTGCAATGGCTTGCGTGACTCAGTCTGAGCGGACGGCGTGTCCGTCTTTGGCCGCCGGCTCGGGGGGCGCGGGCGAATCGGCGCCGGATGCATCGGCCAAGGAAGCCGTTGGTGCTAAATTCTTAAGTCGTCGGTGTCATCAGGGCCGCCAATTTTGGATGAGGGGCATCGGTCAACGGGTTAACGATGGTCAGCCCGCGCGTTACGAACCCGTGTTGCATGTCTTCCGACAGCAACATCGCGCAGCCAGCATCGGCTGCCGCCGATACGATCAGAGCATCCCAGAACTGCAGCTTGTGATCGACGGATAAGTCGGCAGCGGCGAGG
>JAJJPO010000005.1:0-7564 GCA_032907585.1 Sphingomonas sp.
CTTTGCATCAACATGGTCCATATCTCGCCGTGGGAAGCCTCGCTCGGCCTGCTCGACGGTGCCGGGCGCCTGCTCGGCGAGGGCGCGCCGTTAATTCTCTATGGGCCGTGGCTCGAGGAGGGGGTCGCAACCGCGCCGTCAAACCAGGCCTTCGACATCAGCCTTCGCGAGCGCGACCCGAGCTGGGGATTGCGGCGGGTGGACATGTTCGCCCGGGAAGCAGCGCTAAAGGGAATGGTGCTTGCCGGCCGGGTCGAGATGCCCTCCAACAATCTCATGCTTCGCTTCGACATGCGGCGCTGAGCGTTCCCACCACGACACTGCAAGCATAACCAAGGCGAGCCCCAGGGCCCAGCCTCCGATCACGTCGCTCATCCAGTGGACTCCAAGGAAGACGCGGGTAAGGCCGATCAGGACACTGAGCGATACCGCCGCGATGGCCAACGCGCGGCGATGGCGGTCGGGAAGGGCAAGGAGTGCAATTCCAAGGTAGACCGTCATGCTGTTGGCGGCATGACCGCTTGGAAATGCCATGCTCTCGACCAGATATTCGCCGCCAGGCGGCCTCGGCCGACCCAGCGTTGCCTTGAGGAGGTCTACCAGCAGCCGCTCGCCCAGCACGGTCACGGCCAGCAGCAATGCAAGCTTCAGCCTTTTACGGGACAGCAACAGGAGGACTGCAACGAGGCCGGCGGGCAAGGTGATTGCAGCACCGCCCAGCCTTGTGACCAGCCTTGCCAACTCTGAAAGGACCGGGACCGCCTCTCTCGTCTCGGCTGCAAAGGCTGCGATCTGGCGGTCGGCACCTGATGTAGCGCCGCCGAGCCACCCGGCGACCAGGAACAACAGCAGCATCGAGAGTGCCAGCAGGGAGCGGGGGCCAAAAATCATGCCCTTGTTAAACGAAGTTTTACCGCTTCGGGATAGAGGGGGCACATGGACGAGAGCAGCAAGAGCCAGAATCGCAAGACGCGCCGGTCGAACGTGTTGATGTCGGCGAGCCTTGAGCTGTCCGGGACGTCCCTGCCAGTGAAGCTGCGCAATCTCAGCGCGGAAGGTGCCCTGGTCGAAGGAGAAAAGCTCCCGGTTGAAGGAGCCTCCATCCTGTTCCGCAAGGGCGACCTCGGAGTGTCCGGAGTAGTCGCCTGGGTCAAGGGCCGCCAGGCCGGGATCAATTTTGGAAAGAAGCTCAACCCCGAGCAGCTGCTTCGCCACGTACCGGCGCCGCGGCCCAGGGTTACGCCGCAGTTCCGAAGGCCCGGCCTTACCAAGTTCGCGGACAAGGACACGGGCTATGGCGACGCCTGGCACTGGCGCGTGCCGGGCTCTGCCGACTGAACCCTGAAGTCGAAAGCTGAAAAGAAGCTAGACGGCGAAAGGGTCAGCCGTTGGCGACGTCGCGCTGCAGTTCGCGCCGTTGCTTGAGCCAGCTGACGAGCTCGGGGAGTGGGATCAGCCGGTTGAAAGTGATGCCGGTGAAGCCCCCGTCGGTCCAGCAGGCGATCCCGCGCTGGGGCTCGAGCCCCGGAAGGCCGAGGACGACGTCCGTTCCGTTCGGAAGGACGGTTTCCAAGGCAACTTTGACCCCGCCCTGGGAAATGTCGCAGACCCGCACGCGGATCATGTTGGCACCGTCGCGGAGCATGGCGTGGCAGTCGATCTCGATGCGTGGCATGCGCGGCCGCGGGCCCTGCATGCTGTTCGACAATATGTCGATGACGTCGATTGCCTCGTCAAAGGCGATGCCTGCGCTCTCGTCACGCGTCCAGCTGATCTTGCCATTGATCGGCTGGCCGCTCTTCAGTTCGACGGTCACCGGCATTCCCTCGGCGATCGAACAGTAAAGCCGGATCATCATCCCGCCTGCCGAGATATTCTTGATGAGGCACAGTTCCCGGCGGTCCTCGACCAGGATCGAGCCCACCCGGTAAAGCGTCATCAGCCGCTGCCCGTCACGGCGGTCGGTATCGACCGGGGGCGGCGCATCCGAAAGGGAATAGAGCGTCGTCTCAACAGGCTGGATATTCACTCAATTGCTCCACGAGCAGTCCGGTCCACTTCCAGGCGGTGCCGAGCTTCCCCCGCCTGATCCGGAGGGACCTTAGGAAGAACAACCCTAATAATCTATTGCAGGAGCAACCGAAGCGGCACCTTTCATTTGTCGAAATGGATCGGCGGTTGGCGGAGCCGGCACTTGCCGGCCTGCTCCGCGAGGCGTAAATCTGGATACCACCCTCGACCCCGAGGGGTTGGAAGCTAGATCTCATGGCATTTTCTAACATGTTCGCCGCGTTCATCCTGCTGGGCAGCACGCCCGTTGCAGCGGAACCCCAGCGCCTCGAGGCGATCGTGTCGCCGGCCCCTCAGATCGACAGTACGACCATTACCGACGAGGTCGAGATGGGCAGGGACGCGGGCGACCGGATGACCGTATCCGTCAGCGTCGCTGGCCGGGGACCCTACCGTTTCCTCGTCGATACCGGCTCTGAACGGACGGTGATCTCGAGACAGCTTGCCGAGCGGCTGAATCTCGAGTCCGGCGAAGACGCCGTGCTTCACAGCGTGGTTGGCGCCAACGATGTCGATACCGTCTACATCCCCCACCTCCAGGTGAGCGGCAACAGCCTCTCGGTGGTCGATGCGCCGGCACTCGAGGCATCCAATATCGGCGCTGATGGCATGCTTGGCATCGACAGCTTGCGCTCACAGCGCGTGCTGTTCGACTTCAGGGCCAATACCATGTCGATCACGCCCGCGAGCCGCCCGGTCGAGAAGCTCGAGGGCGATACGATCGTCGTCAGGGCCCGGCGCCGCCATGGTCGGCTGGTTTTCACGGATGCCAAGATCGACGGACAGAGCGTCACCGTGATCGTGGACACCGGTTCCCAGGTTACGATTGGCAATCTCGCGCTTCAGCGGAGCCTGATGAAACGCCGTCTGTGGCAGGTACCCAACCCGGTTACCATCGAATCGGTTACGGGCGAGACGATGAAAGCGCGGGTCGCGATGCTGAAGGAGCTTGAACTCGGCGGGGTTCAGCTTGAAGACCTGTCAGTCGCCTTCGCCGACGCGCATATCTTCAAGCAGCTCGAGCTCCATAACCGGCCGGCGCTCCTCCTCGGGATGAACGCGATGCGTGCCTTCGACCGGATCTCGATCGACTTCCATTCGAAGAAGGTGCGTTTCGTGCTCCCTGGCACCAGCATGGTGCCATCGCTGAGGATCGCGGCCGCCGGCGGCATCTGATAGCCAAGAAAAGGCCCGGGCAACCTTGGGTTGCCCGGGCGAAAGTTTCACGAATTTCCTTATTCTCGATTAGCCGCGTTCCGGCTCCGGCGGAGGCGGCGGAGGCGGCGGAGGCGGCGGAGGCGGCGGGCAGGCGTCCGTCGCCAGGACCACCGAACCGTCCGGGCAGGTCTGCGTCGCCGGTGGGGGTGGCGGCGGAGGCGGCGGGGGCGGAGGCGGTGGTGGCGGCGGTTCTGCCGCGCCGCCGAAGTTGAAGATCAGGCTCGCCAGCAGGCTGTGCGACCGGAACTTCTCCTCCATGTTGGCGAAGAGGTCGGCATCGGTCGTGCGGGTGACGACCACCGGCGCGCCGAGATCGTCGAGCACGGTCCTGGTCTCGGTATTGCCAAGCAGCCCGACCCCGAGGTCGTCGGCGATATCGAGCTTGCCGGTACGGAAGTAGCGATATTTGAGGCCAAGATCGATGTTGGGGCTCAGCGCATAGCGGACGCCGGCGATGAGCTGGCCTGCCCAGGCGCTGTCCTTTTCGCCAAGCGCCTTGACGCGCGCACGGCCAAAGCCAACGCCGCCGTAGAAGGAAAGGCCGTCCTCGTTGCCCACGTCGACCAGGGCATTGAGCATCGCCGACAGGACAGTGACCTTGCCGTCGAGGTCGAAGTCCGCGTCGACCAGCGCCGGAAGGGTTCCAACCGGATCCGGCGCGACATCGACGTCGGGCCGGTTGAGGGCGGTGTTGAGGTCGAAGATGAAGTCGTCGTCCACACCAAGCTCGTCGAGCTTGGCGCGCTTCCAGCCGAGCTCACCCTCGAGCCGGAACATGCCGAAATCATAGCCGATGATGGCATCGACATCGAGGCCGCGCTTATATTCGATGCCGAAGGCATCGTTGAATTCGGTGTCGGCCGGTGCAGCTCCCGGGAAGGCGAGCGCCCCGGTATCCACGGTCGTATAGTCGATATCGACATCGGCATCATTGTCCCGCGGGAACAGGACGCCTCCCTCGATTCCGAAATATGGCTGGCCGTCACGCGCCTGAGCCGGCGCGGCAATGGCCACGGCCGCGACTGCGACCAACAAGTAGCTACGCATCCAATTTACCCCTTCTGGTGGTAGGTGAGATGCCGCCCAAACCCCTCGCCCCGGCGGAAGGTTTCCCGTAGAGACTAAACAATCGAGGATTTGCAGGGCCTTGTGTCATATGCGCCACAATTGACTGCCGATGGGCCGAAACGCGGCCGAAGGGGTTGAACCCCCATGGGCAGGTTGCGTTAATATAGGTTCCTGTAGGAGCGGGTTGTGCATCGGATTATGTGGACGAAATTGACTCTCACGGCCGTCGCGGCGGCTGCAATGCCGGCGGCCATTCAGGCGCAGGCGCAGCTGGCGCCTGCCACGACTGCCATGGCCCAGCCAGCGGCAGCCCATGTCAATGACGACATCGCCCGTTTCTATACGGCCAGCAACAATGCTCCGATCTGGTTTCGTGCCGGACAGGCCGAGGCCGGCCCGGCACTGATCAATATCCTCAGACGCGCGCCGATCGACGGATTTGCGCGCGGGCCTCAGCTTGCGGCTGAGGTCGAGGCAGCGATTGCCAAGGCGCAGACCGGCGATGCCGCGGCCGTCCAGGCGGCCGAGCGGACCATGTCGGCAGCCTGGATTTCCTATATGCGCGCGCTGCACGCACCGACCCCTGGCATGCTCTACGGCGAAAAATGGGTGACTCCGACGGCTCCTTCATCGTTCGACATACTGCGCAAGGCGCTTCACGCGCCCTCGCTGGCGCAGCATCTCGATAAGGAATCCAGGCTCAACCCCATCTATGGCGCCCTTCGCGAAACCGCGATCAAGGAAGCAGCGCTGCCGGGGGGCGGCAATTCGGCCCGCTATGCCGCCAACCTGGAGCGCGCACGGTCCATTCCGGCCACTGGCCGCTTCGTACTTGTCGACGCAGCGACCGCGCGGCTTTGGATGTATGAAAACGGTCAGCCGGTTGACTCCATGAAAGTTGTCGTTGGCAAGCTTGACTATCGCACTCCGATGATTGCCAGCGTCATCTGGTACACGACCTTCAATCCCTACTGGCACGTGCCCGATCACCTCATCAGGCAGACCATCGCCGTCAACGTCCAGAAGCGGGGCGAGGGTTATCTGAAGCAGAACGGCTACCAGGTCGTTTCCGATTATGGCGACAACGCCGAGATCATCCCGCCAAGCAGCATCAACTGGAAGTCGGTCGCCGCTGGCCAGACGAAGATCAAGATGCGCCAGCTGCCTGGACCGACGAACTCGATGGGCAAGATGAAGTTCAACTTCGCCAACCCGGAAGGCATCTACCTCCACGACACGCCCAATAAGGCCTATTTCAAGCAGTCGAACCGGGCGTTGAGCAATGGTTGCATCCGGCTGGAAGATGCTCAGCGTCTTGGCCGATGGCTCATGGGCAGGGACCCCGTAGCGCCGTCAACTTCTCCGGAACAGCATGTCCAGCTGCCACAGGGCGTCCCCGTTTATGTCACCTATCTGACCTCCCAGCCGCATCTGGGCGAGGTGGCGCTCGCGCGCGATGTCTATGGATGGGATGCCCGCTCGACCGTCAGCACCGCTGCGGTAATGCAGGCCGCTGGAGCCGGGTCCTGAGAGGTGTCGGCGAGAGCCGGATAATCGCAGTTGCGCGTTAGATAGTCGGTTGCCAGCTTTGAAGGCTGTGCCTATGTGCGCGGTCGTGGGCCGTTAGCTCAGTCGGTAGAGCAACTGACTTTCGGTGGAAGCCCAGGGCGGGAAACCTCCTGGTGAAAAGGTGTCAAACTCGGGGAACCCTTCCGCGTCGCGGCGATGGCAATCCCGAGCCAAGCCCCCGGAGACGGGGGAAGGTGTAGAGACTTGACGGCACCCACCTAAACCGGCGCCAAGCTGGCATGGTGATGAGAAAGTCCAGACTCCAAACGCCCGGTTGGGCGGCGGCGAAAGCCGTGGCGGGTAAGTAATCAGTAGGTCGCTGGTTCGAATCCAGCACGGCTCACCAACTTCCATTTCGATGCATTTTGCGCAACTGCCGGGCGCTTGCCCGGCCTCTGCTCAGCTTTTCGTGCGCCGGCGGGTACGCCGCTTGCCGAGCCGTGACAGGAGATGGCGCACGGTAAGTCCCTGCTGGATCCGCCACGCGGGAGCGATCGCGGCCATCGGCCCCAGGACGAAGCTTCGTTCGCCGAGCAGCGGGTGGGGAATCTTGAGGGACCGCGATGAAAATCGGCCCTTGTCCCAGGCGACGAGATCGAGGTCGAGGACCCTGCTGCTCCAGCGCTTTCCGGGACGCCTGCCGAATTCCCGCTCAATCTGCTTGAGTGCCCGGAGCATCGCGACGGGCTCAAGCTCGCTTTCGACGAGGGCCGCGGCGTTTGCGAAATCCCGGCCTGCACCGCCGATCGCCTTGTTGAGGATAATGGGAGAAGCATCGAACAGGTCGAAGTCGGCGTCGAGCCTTGCAATGGCTGATTCCACGACGCCGGAAGGCCGGCCGTGGCGAACGTGGCGCCGGTTGGACCCGATGGCGATGGCATAGAGGTGGCGCACGCGGCATCGCCTAGAGCAGTGCGAGGGAGGAGGCTAGGGTGACAATATGCCCGCGCCCGCAGATCTTTCCCCCATCCCGACCGCCGAGGCCCCGCGCGATTGCGATCGTTGTCCAAGGCTGGTCAAGCTCCGTCATGAGCTTCGGGCCGGGCACCCAGACTGGTGGAACGCCCCGGTACCCGCCTTTGGCGACCCCGATGCCTGGCTGGCGATCGTCGGCCTTGCGCCCGGCAAGCGCGGAGCCAACCGGACGGGCAGGGCTTTTACCGGGGATTTTGCAGGGCAGCTCCTGTTCGACACCCTGTCGCGCTACGGTCTGGCGAGGGGGAACTACGGCGCCAGGCGGGACGATGGACTGACCTTGAACGGTGCGATCATCCTCAATGTCGTCAAATGCCTTCCACCGGGAAACCGCCCGCTGCCGGTCGAGGCCGACAGTTGCCGGCCATTCCTCGGAGCCTCCATCGACGCGCTTGGCGGGCTAAGGACAGTGATTGCGCTGGGCAAGTTCGCGCATGACAACCTCTGCCGGGTGTTTGGGCTGGTGCCGGCCAGGCTGGCATTCGCTCATGGCGCCGAACATGATCTGCCGGGCGGCCGCCTTCTCATCGACAGCTATCACTGCTCACGCCAGAACGTGAACACCCGAAGGCTGACGCGCAAGATGTTCGAGGAAATATTCGAGCGGGCGCTGGCCGCCTAGATGTCCTCGGTCAGTCGCCCGTATAGGTACGGCCGGCGATCG
>JAJJPO010000006.1:0-7492 GCA_032907585.1 Sphingomonas sp.
ACCATTCCGCTTTCGATGAGGCCGCCGATGAGATTCGCCCGGCGACCGTTCTCGGTGAAGGCGAACGCGGCAAGGCCGAACGGTAGCCGGTTGGCCTGCTCGATCACCTCGTCAAAGGTCGAAAAGGCGCGTGTCACCGCCACCGGACCAAAGGGTTCCTCGTTCATGATCTTGGCTTCGTTGGGTACGTCGGCCAGCAGCGTCGGCTGGAAGAAGAAACCGCCGTCGCCCCTCGATCCTCCGGCCAGGACGCGCGCGCCCTTGGCAGCTGCATCCTCGATAAGCGCGCCGACCGCCTCGGGCCGCCTCTCGTTGGCGAGCGGACCCATCCTCGTATCTGCCTCGAGGCCGTTGCCGACCTTCACCTTCGCAGTCCGTTCGGCAAAACCCTTGAGAAAGGCGTCGTAAATGGATTCCTGGACGTAGAATCGAGTGGGCGAGACGCACACCTGCCCGGCATTCCGGAACTTCTGGGGCACGACCATGTCGAGCGTCTTTTCCAGGTCACAATCGTCGAAGACGAGGACCGGGGCATGGCCGCCCAGTTCCATCGTGATCCGGGTCATGCTGTCAGCGGCGAGGCGCATCAGGTGCTTGCCGACCGCGGTCGAGCCGGTGAAGCTTACCTTCCGGATCTCGCGGCTGCCGATCAGGGTCCGGCTGATGAGGTCGGCTTCTCCGTGCACCAACTGCGCGACGCCCTTGGGGATGCCGGCGTCCGAAAGCGCGCGGAACAGCTCGGTGGTGCATCCCGGCGTTTCATGCGGCGGGCGCGAGATGACGGTACAGCCCGCAGCCAGCGCCGCGGAGACCTTCTTCGCCAGCAGATAGATTGGGAAGTTCCACGGCGTGAATGTCGCGACGGGACCGACCGGCTGTCTTATCACCCGCGACAGCTGGCCCGCGGGCCGCACCAGGGTCCGGCCATAGTCGCGCTTCACTTCCTCGGCATACCAGTCGAACAGCTGGGCCGAGCCCATTACCTCGGCCCTGGCCTCGGCGAGGATCTTGCCCTGCTCCTGGGTGAGGATGGCGCCGATGTGGTCGGCGCGCTCGCGCAGCAATGCGGCGGCCTTGTGCAATATCGCGCCGCGCTTGTCGGGATCGGTTGCCCTCCATTCCGGCCAGGCCCGGTTGGCCGCGGCAAGGGCCTCTTCTAGGTCATCCTTGGTGGCATAGGGTACCTCGGCAATGCCGCTTGCGGTGACCGGGTTGACGACGGTGTGGGAGTCGCGGCCTTCGCCGCTCTTCCAGACGCCGTCGATGAAGAGTTGGAGGTCAGTATCGTAGCTCATTGGATCGAGATAGTAGCCTGCGCGCTTGTCGCCAACCCGTCACATGGCTAGGCGGAGGTCAAAGTCAGCGAGGAGATTGTTCATGACCAAGTCGGAACTGTTGGCCAAGATGCAGGACGCGGGGGCATGGCTTCCGCAAAAGACGGTCAAGATTGATTTCGGAGGTGATGACGGGGTCGTCCTCCTCGACGGCGTGAACGCGCTTGTCAGCGACCAGGACGCGCCGGCCGACACTACCATCAAGGTAAGCTGGGATGACTGGCAGGCGCTGGCGAGCGGCGCGCTCGACGGCATGACAGCATTCATGACGGGCAAGCTCAAGGTCGAGGGCGACATGAGCAATGCCATGCAGCTCCAGTCGGTGCTCGGAAAGCTCAAGGGCTAGACACGCCCGGACGAGCGAGCCGGTGCCAGGCGAAGTTGAAAGATGGTTCAACTTCGCCTAGCCCGAACCGGATTGGAAGAAGGGACGCTATGCAGAAGATCTATCCCGATGCCGAAGCGGCGCTCGAGGGACTGCTGTTTGACGGCATGACCATCGCGGCGGGCGGCTTTGGCCTGTGCGGCATTCCAGAGCGGCTGATTTCGGCAATCCAGGCGAGCGGGGTCAAGGATCTCGTCATCGCGTCAAACAACGCCGGCATCGACAATGAGGGCCTCGGCCGCCTGCTTCGGACGAAGCAGGTCCGAAAGATGATCAGCTCTTATGTCGGCGAGAACAAGGAGTTCGAGCGACAGTATCTCGCGGGCGAGCTAGAGGTCGAATTCTGCCCCCAGGGAACGCTGGCCGAGCGGATGCGCGCAGGCGGCGCCGGGATCGCCGGCTTCTATACGAAAACCGGCGTTGGAACCGTCGTCGCCGAGGGCAAGGAGCTCAAGGAATTCGACGGCGAGACCTATGTGCTCGAACGCGGCATCCGGGCCGATCTTGCGATCATCAAGGGCTGGAAGGCGGACGAAAGTGGCAACCTCATGTTCCGCAAGACGGCGCGAAACTTCAACCAGCCTGCCGCGACAGCGGGCCGCGTCTGTGTTGCGGAGGTCGAGGAAATCGTTCCCGTGGGAAGCCTCGATCCCGACTGCATCCACCTTCCGTCCATCTATGTGAAGCGGCTGGTACTCGGCGCACCTTACGACAAGAAGATCGAGTTCGTGACGACGCGTGAGCGGAGCGCCGCCTGATGACCGCGCTGCACATCGACAACGAGAAAGCGGGGGTACGGAACTGATGGGCTGGGATCGCAACCAGATGGCGGCTCGCGCGGCGAAGGAGCTGAAGGACGGCTACTACGTCAACCTCGGGATCGGCATCCCGACGCTTGTCGCCAACAATATCCCCGAGGGAATGACAGTCACGCTGCAGAGCGAGAACGGCATGCTGGGCATCGGGCCCTTTCCCTACCCGGACGAGGTCGACGCGGATCTCATCAATGCCGGAAAGCAGACGATCAGCGAGCTACCAAGCTCGAGCTACTTCAGCTCCTCCGACAGTTTCGCGATGATCCGCGGCGGTCACATCGACTTGACGGTGCTGGGAGCGATGGAGGTCAGCGAGGGCGGAGACATCGCCAACTGGATGATCCCCGGCAAGATGATCAAGGGCATGGGCGGGGCGATGGACCTCGTCGCCGGCGTCAAGCGTATCATCGTCGTGATGGAGCATGTGTCCAAGAACGGCGATCCCAAGTTCATCCCGGCCTGCACCCTGCCGCTTACGGGCAAGAATGTCGTCGACATGATTGTCACCGACCTTGCCGTGTTCCAGCGCGACGATCATTCGAGCCCCTTCCGGCTCGTCGAGACCGCGCCTGGCGTCACTCGGGAGGAAGTCAGGTCAAAGACGAGCGCGCACTACGTCGAATGAACCGGGACGGGCCGGCTCCATGCCCGGCAAGGGCGCACCCGCCCCGGGTCATGCAACTGGGATTGCAAGCCGCGCTTGCAGCGCTCCTTCTCGCCGGCGCCTGCTCCAAGGCGCCGACAGTCATCGACGGGTCCAGCCAGCAGCTGTTCGAAGAAACGACCAGGAAGGCCCGGCGCGACCTTCCGATCAGGGACCGGCTGGTTTTCGATGCGGCGCTCCACAATCCCGGCGGCCGGCGCTTCGGCGGCGAGGATGCCAATGAGAGGGCGCGCCAAGCCTATCATGGCATGACCGCGTTCGACGTCGTAGCCGATGCCGAGGCCCGGGGGATCCACTAGGATCACTCGACTTCGCACTTCAGCGCGGGCAAGCTGGACCCATGAAAGCCCTTCTTTCGATTGCGCCGGGCGGGCCGGACACGCTGGAGGTCACCGATCTCCCCGACCCCGTGCCGGGCCCGGGTGAACTGCTGGTTCGCGTGAAAGCCGCGGCGGTCAACTACCCCGACGTTCTCATCATCGAGGACAAGTATCAGTTCAAGCCGCCCCGTCCATTTGCGCCGGGCGGCGAGATCGCCGGCATCGTCGAGGCCCTGGGCGAGGATGTCGGGAACTGGAAGGTTGGCGATCGGCTGATCGCCGTTCCCGGCTGGGGCGGGATGGCGGAAAAGATCGTCATTGCAGCAAAGACCGCAATCCCGCTCCCGGATGAACGCAGCTTCACCGATGGCGCGGCACTGATGCTGACCTACGCGACGTCGATCCACGCTCTCTACGACCGTGGGCGGCTCGAGCCTGGACAAACCCTTCTCGTCCTTGGCGCCGCCGGCGGGGTCGGCCTTGCAGCGGTCGAACTTGGAAAGGCGAGAGGCGCGCGGGTCATCGCCGCCGTTTCGTCGCAGGAGAAGGCTGCCGCCGCCCTGGAGGCCGGGGCCGACGAGGCAATCGTCTATCAGGCGGGCCCGTTCGACGGCGATGGCCGCAAGGCGCTGTCGCGGCAGTTCAAGGACGCGGTCGGTGCCGATGGTGCCCATGTCATCTTCGATCCCGTCGGCGGCGACTATAGCGAGGCGGCGCTTCGCTGCATTGCCTGGGAGGGACGCCATCTCGTGGTCGGCTTTCCGGCCGGAATCCCGAGCCTTCCGCTAAACCTCACCCTGCTGAAGAGCTGCGACGTCTGCGGCGTCTTCTGGGGCGCCTTTGCAGCGCGTGATCCGGCTGCCAATGCCGCCAACGTCGCCGAGCTGTTCCGGCTTTGGAGCGAAGGAAGCATCCGGCCCCGCGTCAGCGGCACTGTCCCGCTGGAACGGGGTGGCGAGGCGATCGCTGCCATGGCTGCTCGCCGGGTGATCGGCAAGCTGGTCGTGACGATCGATTGAACTGCGCGCGCGCTACGCTATCCTTTCCTGCAGTAGCGCTCGCATAGCTGGTCAGCGACAGACTGGACCCATTCCTCGGTCAGCGGCTGCGAGGCAATGAACCTTCGAAAATAAAGCGGCCCCGCGGCCATGGAGAACAGGCCGTCGCGATCGACATCGGCGGGCAGTTCGCCCCGCTCGATCGCGGCGTCGAACATTGGCGCCAGGTGCTGCCTCCTGCTTTCCCAGAACCGCTCGGCCTGTCCCGGCGCGGCCCCTGACTGGAGTGCCCCGGCGATTTCGATCAGCGGTGCCCCGAGTGGCCCGCTAAGGACCCTTGCAAGGTTACCGAGGGTCGCAGCGAGGTCGGACCGGAAGGACCCGGTGTCGAATGCCGCGGTCTCCTGCTCGGCGAACTCCGGCCGGGACTTCGCGATCTTCAGCGCGCCCTCGCGCCGGAACGTGGACACGCCCTCGGAGGTCGAGCCCGGGCGCAGGATCACCGCGAGGTCCTCGCGGCCGGCCTCCGCGTAGAGCCGAACTCGATGATCGCGCCGATGATGGTCGGCCATAATTCAGGGTCGCGGCGGTAAAGCGTCGAGCGCTCAACGCCCGCGCGGCTGGCCAGACTCTGGAAGGTGCATGCCTCGACGCCCCCCTCTGCCAACAGCTCGATGACCGCCTTGTTGATCCTCCTCGTGACGTCTGCGGTGCGACCTCCCGGGCGTCTTTGGCGTGCAGAATCAGGGACTTGATCCATTTGGCCCATGTTGACTCCACCCTAGGCTCAAAATAATGCAACAAATCGTCGCGTTAACCTATCAAATATCTTATGAACCAACAGGCCGGCTACGCCGTTTGTCTGTCGATTGGGGACGAGATGCCGTCGAGCAACCGACCAATTGTGCTTATCACGGGCGCCTGTCGTGGCATTGGCCGGCAATGCGCCCAGGCGCTTGCCGGGCAGGGCGCCCAGCTGATTCTGGTCGACGTCGATGACAATGGCCTTTCCGAGCTTGGCCAGGAGACGAGCGCCGCGACTTTTCGCTGCGACGTTTCCGCCGAGGCGGATGTCAATTCCTTTGCCGCCAAGGCTCTGGCCGCTTTCCCGGTGATGGACCTTGTGATCAACGCCGCTGGCGGCGGTTACGAGCGAACACTTGGCATGTACCGCGTCTCAAGGGCACTTTTCCCCGCTCTCAGAAATGGCCGAGGCCACAACCTTCTCGTCAGCATCCCGCCGGCCGAATGGCACGCGAAGGATGCCATATTCCCCTATGCGAGCTCCCAGCAGGGTTTCCAGCGGCTGTGCGCGGCGCTGGCCGACGAGGCGCGGGGCAGCCCGGTGAGGGTCCTGATCGGCGATCCTTGCGATGGCCGGGTCCGGCAGGTGCTGCCTGACCGGAACGCTGGTTCAGTCGCCGACGCCTGCGAGTTCGCTTGGCGGTCAAGGGCGCCCCGGGGCCAGCTTGCGCTGCAGATTGCGGCCCTGGTCGCCGAGTTCGAGCCGATGAGGCGTACCGGCTGAAGCGCAATGCCGTGCTGGACGGCGCGGACGACCCCATTTATCAGGGCCGAAAACAGCAGGAACATCCAATGACCCAGTTTAATGACCGCGAACGTAGCTTCGAGGCCAAGTTCGCCCGCGACGAGGAAATGCAGTTTCGGATAATCGCCCGGCGCAACCGGTTGCTCGGCGAGTGGGCCGCCCGGCTCATGAACCTGTCGGAAGCCGAGACCGAGGCCTATGCCAAGGAAGTCGTTCGCGCCGATTTCGAGGAAGCCGGTGACGAGGACGTCATCCGCAAGGTGATTGGCGATCTCACGGCCGCGGGGGTCGACATCGACGATGCGAAGATCCGCGAGACCCTCGGTCACAAGCTCGTCGAGGCGCGTCGGCAGATCATCGAGCAGACCAACCTCTAGGATTTCTCACGATGGCCATGGCAGCGGAAGAAATCGAGGCGCTGATCCGCGCCGCCATTCCGGATGCGGAGGTCGAGATCCGCGACCTCGCGGGGGACGGCGACCATTATGCCGCCCGCGTGGTGTCAAAAAGCTTTGAGGGCTTGAACCGCGTGCGGCAGCACCAACTTGTCTACAGGGCGCTCGGCGGACGCATGGGCGGAGAACTTCATGCGCTGCAGCTCGAGACCGCAGTGCCCAACGGAGATTGATCTATGAGCGATGTGAAAGAGCGGATCGAGGCCCTCGTGAAGGCCAATGATATCGTGTTGTTCATGAAGGGCAGCGCGCTTTTCCCCCAGTGCGGCTTTTCCAGCCGTGCGGTCGCGATCCTGGACCATCTGGGCGCCTCCTTCGAAACGGTCGACGTCCTCCAGGACCCCGAGATCCGCCAGGGGATCAAGGAATATTCGGATTGGCCGACCGTTCCCCAGCTCTACGTCCGCGGCGAATTCGTCGGCGGATCCGACATCATGATGGAGATGTTCGAGAACGGCGAGCTTCAGCAGCTGGTCGGGGCGCCAGCTTGAACCAGCTGCGGTCCCCTCCCTGTTCGTGGGAGGGAACCGCCCCCGAGGGTAATCCCGGTTTTGGTTGGTGAAACTAAAAGGGGACGGCGAACGCGGGACCAGAAAACCGCTGTTGCCGTCCCCTTTGTGTTGGCGTGGAACCAAGTGGACGCAATAATATAAGCAACCACCGTGCCAATTATAAAAAATGGCTTTTTACAGCCAAAAAAACGCACGAACCCGAAACGACCACCTTCGTCATCGTAAGATTTTCCGACGCTATTTGCCCTTCCCGCGGCCTTTTCAAAAATGATGTTTACAACTGTAGACGGTACGCCTACAGATGTAATCGAAAGGCTCGAAATGGACGTTCGGATCAGCGACGCGGAACTCGAAGTGATGGAAGCGGTTTGGTCGGCAGACCAGCCGCTGACCGCGACCGAGCTTGCCGAGCGGGTCGACCCGGCCCGCGGCTGGTCACTTGCAACCATCAAGACGATGC
>JAJJPO010000007.1:0-7475 GCA_032907585.1 Sphingomonas sp.
GCCCGCGTCAGCGGGATCGGCTCGCCCCCCGCTGGTCCGCTCTCGGCGGTGCGCAGGACGAGCTCGATGCGGTCGCCGCGCTGGCGCACCACGAAGCTGCGCCGGCCCGGACGCACCGAGAGCGCGACGATCGGCATCGAGGATTTTCTGAAGGTCGATATCCGCGCCGGCACCATCATCGAGGCCCTGCCTTTCCCCGAAGCGCGCAAGCCCGCCAATAAGCACAAGATTGGTTTCGGACCCGAGGTCGGGATCAAGCGCTCGTCGACCCAGGTCACTGTCCATTATCAAGCCGATGGCCTCGTCGGCCGGCAGGTTGCCGCGGTCGTCAATTTCCCACCGCGACAGATCGGCCCGTTCATGTCGGAGGTCCTGACCCTCGGATTTGCCGACGAGCGCGGCGATATCGTGCTCATCGAGCCCGACCGGCCGGTCCCGAACGGGTCGAGAATGTTCTGACCCGCCTGTCTCGACGGCTGGCATCGCCGGGGCTAGGGCAGGGCCGGTGATTCACCATGCCCTACGCCTCCGGCTCGACTCCTCGGCCCTCCAGTCGAACTGGCGCTGGCTCCAGCGCACCGCTGCGGTAGAGGCGGGCGCGGCGGTCAAGGCGGATGCCTATGGTCTTGGCGCCAGGAAGGCTGTCCAGCTGCTTTGGGAGGCTGGCTGCCGGACCTTTTTCGTATCGACCTGGGCCGAGGCCGAGGCACTTGGCCCGCTTCCCGGCGGCGCCGAGCTTTGCGTGCTTCACGGCGTTGGCCCCGACGATCTCGAGACCGCGCTCCAGGCAAGCGCGAGACCGGTCCTCAACAGCCCGGCCCAGGTTGCAAGGTGGAAAAAAGCCGCTCCCGGGCGTCCCTGTGACGTGATGATCGATACCGGCATGAACCGGCTCGGGCTCCGGGCCGACGAAATCGGTCTCCTCGAGGGCCTGAACCTCGACACGCTTCACAGCCATCTCGCCTGCGCCGACGAGGACAGCGCGATGAACGAGGCGCAGCGCGAGCGATTTCGTGCGATTGCGGCCGCCGTACCAGCGCGGCGCTATGCACTTTCCAACAGCGCAGGCATCTGCCTTGGGCGAGACTTTTCGTTCGACCTCGTCCGGCCCGGCCTCGCGCTTTACGGCGGGATCCCGCGCGCGGAGGCAGCAGGTCATATCCTGCAGGTCGCCTACCCCGAGGCAGAGGTCATCCAGCGCCGCACCATCAGGGCCGGCGAGACCTGCGGCTATGGCGCCACATGGGCTGCCAGCGCCGACACCGAGGCCGCGATCGTCAACATCGGTTACGCCGATGGCTATCTGCGCTGCTTTGCCGGGAAAGGCTCGGCAAGCGCAGGCGGGCGGCCCCTGCCATTGATCGGCCGGGTGTCGATGGACCTCATCGCGCTCGATGCGAGCGAAGTTCCCGATCTCGCGGAAGGGGACTGGGTCACCCTCGACTATGAGCTTCCAGCCGCCGCAGAGGCCAGTGGCCTTTCACAATATGAGCTCCTGACCGGGCTCAGCGAGCGGCTCGAGCGGCGCTGGTCCTAGCCTCGGGGCGCTGGCGTCTTGGGCCGATAGGCGCAAAGGTCGATCACCGGGCAGCGCCAGCACTCCGGCCTCCTTGCCTTGCATACATAGCGTCCGTGGAGGATCAACCAGTGGTGGGCGTGGCTGATGAACGCCTCCGGCGTAACCTTTTCAAGCTTGAGCTCGACGTCGAGCGGGGTCTTTCCAGGGGCAAGCCCGGTCCTGTTTGAAACCCGGAAAATATGGGTGTCGACCGCGATGGTCGGCTGGCCGAAGGCGACGTTGAGGACGACGTTGGCGGTCTTGCGACCAACGCCCGGGAGTTTCTCCAGCTGTTCACGCTCCCTTGGAACCTCCCCGTCGAACTCGTCGACGAGGATCCGGGCGGCAGCGATGACATTCTTCGCCTTGGTATTGAAAAGACCGATGGATGGTCTTGATTTGCTCCTTCAAGCCTTCTTCGCCGAGCTCGAGCATTTCACGAGGGGTTCTCACCCTTGCAAAAAGGCCGCGGGTTGCCTTGTTGACGCCGACGTCGGTTGCCTGGGCGGAAAGTGCGACCGCGACCAGGAGCGTGTAGGGATTGACATATTCCAGCTCCGTCTGGGGTGCTGGATCCTGTTCCGCCAGCCGGCGGAAAAACTCGAAAACATCGGCCTTCTTCATGCGGCGTCGATGACGTCCCGCATCGTGTAGGTGCCGGCCGGCTTGCCCGCGAGGAAGCGGGCTGCCGCAAGGGCTCCCCTGGCGAAGATGGCCCGGCTCTCGGCACGATGGGAGAGGATGAGGCGTTCTTCCGGCCCCAGGAACATCACGTCATGGTCGCCGGCTACCGTTCCACCGCGAACGGCCGAATAGCCGATGCTCCCGCTCTCGCGTGAAAGACCGGTGCCGCAACGCCCGAGTTCCTCCTTGGCATCCATGTTGCGACCTTGCTCCACGGCACTGCCCAGGTGGAGGGCCGTGCCCGAAGGCGCATCGCTCTTGTGGCGGTGATGCGCCTCGAGGATCTCGACGTCCCACTTGTCTGGGCCGAGAACCTTTGCTGCGCGTTCGACGAGGTCGGTCAGTAGCGCAACGCCAAGGGAGGTGTTCGGCGCCCTCAGGATCGGGATGATCTTCGCGGCGTCGGCAATCAGCGATTCATGCTCCTCGATGAGGCCGGTAGTGCCGACAAGCAGGGGGATAGCTGCCGAAATGGCCTGGTCGAGGCTCGACCGGAGCCCGTCGGGAGCCGAGAAATCGATGAGGATGTCGCCCCCTTCAGTCGCCAGCTCGAACCCCGGGTCCTCGGCGATCGCCGCCTGGATCGCCTTTCCCATCCGGCCGCCGGGCGCGAACAGGGTGATGCGAAGAGGCTGCTGCTTTGTCTGCATGGCTCGGGTGATGGCCCATGAGTCGGTCGGGCGCAATGCCCAGCCGCTGCTGGAGGGCGAGTGCTGCGGCCGGCGCACGCTCCTTGGCGCCGTTGATCATGTAGAAATAGCTTTCCCTTCCCTTGGAGCTCCACTTGCGCGCGAGCCGGGCGAAGCGCTCGAGGTCATCTTCGTCATATCCGGTCGGGATCCCGGGACGCATCTTCTGGAGCCGGGCATAGCGGAAGCTCGCGGTGTCGGCATCGATCAGCGGGAAATCGTCATCGTCTCCGAATACGACCGCGACATCGCGCTCGCGGCACAACCGGAAAAATCGTTCATCGCGGAAACTGTCGTGCCGCGGCTCGACGACGTGGCGGAGCCTCAGCCCATCCAGCTCCTCCGGGAGGAGGGCGAAAAAGGCCGCGATGTCGTCGGGGTCGAATTGCCGCCGGCTGTCGAGGATCCAGAGGATTGGCCCGAGCCTCTCTTGCAGCATGACAAGGCCCTGGCCGAGGAAATTGCCGATGCCCTCGCCGGCATCGGCGAGCCTTGGCCTCGTCACCACATAGCGCGAGCCCTTGATGCTGAACCTGAAACCGTCAGCTGCTTCCCCGGCCCATTTTTCCCAGCTGCTCGGCTTCTGCCGCCCATAGAAGGTGGCATTGATCTCGATCGTGCCGAAGGAGCGGGCGGCAAATTCGAGCTCCCTGCCCCGGGCAAGCTCATCCGGGTAGAAGTCCCCCCGCCAGGGCGGGTAGGTCCAGCCGCCAATTCCAACGCGGATCGCCTGGTCAGCCATTCCAGGCCATTGGCCCGGCGCATCTGTCCCTGCAATGCCTAGTCGGCGAGAAAGCGCTGGGCGACTTCCTTGGCAAGGCGGACCGGCCGCTTCGAAGCGGAGTCGAGACAGCACCAGCTGCTCTTCACTTCCGCGAGAACCTCTTCGCCTCGCTTGATGATGGTCGTGAAGAAGGCCCGGGCGCCATCCACCTTCTCGGCAATGACGTCGGCGACGACGCGGTCATCGAGGAATGTCGGCCGGCGGTACTGGATTTCATGGCTGAGCGCGATCCACAGGTGCCGCGCCACCGCTTCGGGGGGAGCCACCTTCTCCCAGTAGCGGACGACGGCTTCCTGGACCCATTTCAGGTAGACGCTGTTGTTGACATGACCCATGTGGTCGATGTCCTCGGCGCTTATGCCAACCGGGTGATGATAGGCCGGGCTAACCATGACATGAGTTTGGGTATCGCTGACACTAGTGTCAATAGCGTGACCGGCTGACTCCTTTGGAAAACGGGCTAGGATGAGACGATGAGCGGGCCGCGCAACATCGTAATACTGACCGGGGCAGGAATCAGCGCCGAGAGCGGCCTTGCGACCTTCCGTGGGCCGGATGGGCTATGGGAAGGCCATAGGGTCGAAGAGGTGGCGACGCCCGAGGCCTTCCGGCGGGACCCGCGCCTCGTCCATGCATTTTACGATGCGAGGCGCGCCCGCCTCGACGAGGTTGAACCCAATCTGGCCCATCTTGCCCTTGCCCGCCTCGACTCCGGCTGGCCCGGCGAACTGCTGGTTGTTACCCAGAATGTCGATGATCTTCACGAGCGTGCCGGCCAGAGGCGGCTTCTTCACATGCACGGGAAGCTTACCAGCGGCCTCTGCCTTTCCTGCAACGAGCGGTTCGGCTGGCGTGGTCCGATGGGGGAGGCTGCTTCCTGCCCGCTTTGCCAGGTCAGCGGCCGGGTTCGGCCCGACATCGTCTGGTTCGGAGAAATGCCCTACGAGATGGACCGCATCGAAGAGGCGCTGATGTCCTGCGACCTGTTCGTTTCCATCGGCACCTCGGGGGCGGTCTATCCGGCAGCGGGCTTTGTCCAGACTGCCCGCTACTGCGGCGCAGCCACGCTCGAGATCAACCTCGAGCCTGGCCAGGGAAGCATCTTTTTCGATGAGCGGCGCTATGGCCCGGCGAGCATCGAGGTTCCGATCTGGGTCGATGAACTGCTCGCTGGAGCGGTGTAGGGCCCGGTTCCCGGGCCCAGCCGGGCGGAGGTGGGTCATTCGGCCCAGTCGAGGCCGAGATCCTCGTAAAGGCCGCGGTCCTCGCCCCAGCGTGGATTGACCTTGACGTGCAGAAACAGATGGACCTTCCGGCCAAGATGCTCGGAAATGGCGGCGCGCGCGGCTGCGCCGATCTGCTTCAGCCGCGATCCTCCCTTGCCGACCACGATCGCCTTCTGGCTGTCGCGCTCGACCAGGACCTGCTGGTGAATGACGGTCGATCCGTCGCTTCGATCCTCCCACTTCTCGGTCACCACCGCGCTCGCATAGGGCAGCTCGGCGTGGAGCTGGAGATAAAGCTGCTCGCGGGTGAGCTCTGCCGCGACCATCCGGTCGGTGACGTCGGTGAGCTGGTCTTCGGGAAAATGCCAGGGTCCCTCGGGCATTACCCGTGCAAGCTCGGCCTTCAGTTCGGCAACGCCGTCCCCGGTGGTCGCCGATACCATGAAGACGGCCTCGGGTTTCAGCCGCTCGGCAAGGTTCGCTGCAAGGCCAAGCAGGTCGCTTTTCCTTGCAATATCCACCTTGTTGAGAACGAGGATACGGGGTTCTGGTCGCTGCTCGACGCCCTCGATCATCTGCTCGACCTTGCCGCCGAGCTTCGCCGCCGCGTCGATGACGAGGAGGACGCGGTCGGCATCCTCGGCGCCTTCCCAGGCAGCTCTCACCATCGCCCGGTCGAGCCGGCGGTTGGGAGTGAAAATGCCGGGCGTATCGACCAGCAGGATCTGGGCGTCGCCCTCGATGGCGATGCCCATCAGCCGTGCCCGCGTCGTCTGGGCCTTGGGGCTGACGATGGCGACCTTCTGGCCAACGAGCGCATTCACCAGGGTGGATTTTCCGGCATTGGGCGCGCCAAGCACCGCGACGAGGCCGCACCTGCTCATGAGATTTTCTCCAGGAGGGCGGCTGCCGCCGCGGTTTCTGCTTCCTGCTTGCTGCTGCCCTCGGCTTCCGCCTCTCCGTGCCCGCGCAGGCTTACCTTCACCCGGAACCGCGGCGCATGGTGAGGCCCGAAACGGCTCACCAGCTCATATTGCGGGACACCCAGCCGCTTCTCGGCCGCGACTTCCTGGAGGGCCGACTTGGGGTGGACCGGCGCCTTTCGCTGGCCCTCGAGAAAGGCTCCCCAGTGCCTGCGCACGAAAGCATCGGCACGATCCAGCCCGCCGTCGATGAAAATGGCGCCGATCATCGCCTCGACCACGTCGCCAACGACGTTGTCGCTCATCTGGGCATTATCCTCTCGCGCCTGTTTTCCGAGACGGATGAATGGAGGCAGGCCGATCTGCCGCCCGATCTCGGCGCAGGTCTCGCGCGCCACCAGCGCATTGTAGCGCTGGCTCATTTTCCCTTCCGGCTCGTTCGGGTAGCGCTGGTAGAGCCAGCTGGCGATGACGAGGCCGAGCACCCGGTCGCCGAGGAACTCGAGCCGCTCATAGGTGTCGCGGCCATGGCTCCCGTGGGTGAGCGCCCGCTCGAACAGGGCTGGGTCCCGGGGCTCCCCGCCGAGCGCTTCGCCCACGAAGGGAGGGATGCTGCTCATGGATGGTAATCAGTGCCGAGCCGGTTCGTCCGGAGCGCGCTGAACCAGCTGATCGGGTTGATCCAGGAAGCGCTCCCGTCGGTCGACCAGAAGGCCAGCTCTGCCCTTCCGACCACCCGGTCGATCGGGACGAAGCCCATGCCCCCGACGATTGTCGAATAACGGCTGTCGAGACTGTCATCGCGGTTGTCGCCCATGACGAAGACATGGCCCTCGGGGACTGCGACGGGCCCGAAATTGTCGGCGTTGCCCATGTCGGTCTGGTCGAGGACCACAAAGCTTGCGCCCCCGGGGAGCGTCTCGCGGTAGGCGGGATAGATGCAGGCCGGGGTTCCCTCGGGCCCTGGCCGGGTCATCGGCGAGGCCGGAGGGACCACCCGGCAGGGGCTGTTCGGCGAGATCGTCATCGCGAAATCCTCGATCCGCTCGCGTGGAACCATCTTCCCATTGAGGACGACCCGGCCGGCCTCGACCGCGATCCGGTCGCCTGGCAGGCCGATCACGCGCTTCACCACGTCCTGGCCCTCGGGACCCTCGAACACGACCACGTCGCCGCGCTCGGGGTAGGAACCGAAAACCCTGCCCTCGAAAGGCGGGAACTCGAACGGGAAGCTCGCGCTCGAATAGCCATAGGGCCATTTCGAGACGAACAGATAGTCGCCGATCATCATTGTCGGCAGCATCGAGCCGGAGGGAATGCTGAAAGGCGCGACGATGAGGCTGCGAAGGGCCCAGGCGGCAATTGCGAGGAATAGCAGCGATTTAAGGAAGCTGCCCGTCGTTTCCTCGGGCTTGGCCGGGGACTCGGCATAGCGACGGCGGCGGAAAGAAGGAAAGGCCATGGGGGGGCGCTTTTGAAGGCTGGGCCGGGAAGGTCAAGCGGGGATGGAAAATGTCAGCCCGCCGACTATGACGATTGGCCATGGCGATTCTCGACTGCAGTGCTGCCTGGAAGGCGATCGAGGACTATCCGGCAAAACGGCTGACCGAG
>JAJJPO010000008.1:0-7442 GCA_032907585.1 Sphingomonas sp.
CATCTGCGCTGCTGCCCTCAGCGCCGAGAAGAAGGGATATTTGGAGTTGGACGCCCATCCGGCGACGATCACGCCATAGACCCCGAGCGAGCTTGCAGCGAGGATGTAGAGCAGCCCGACATTGATGTCGGTCAGCACCACGCCGACGTCGAACGGGACCACCGCCCAGACGATCAGCGCCACGGTGAAGGTGATGACCGGGGCGATCAGGAACAGCCCCTTGTTGGCGCTGGTCGGGATGATGGTTTCCTTGAGGAACACCTTGAGGCCGTCGGCGAAGCTCTGCAGCAGGCCCCATGGCCCGACCACGTTCGGGCCGCGACGAAGCGCCATTGCCGCCCAGATCTTGCGCTCGGCGTAGATGATCATTGCCACCGCGAGGAGGAGCGGCAGGGCGATGAGGAGGATGCCTGCCATGGTCGCGGTGAACCATGCCCACTCCGGGTTCATGCCCCACTGTTGGAAGGTGGCGGTCATTCCGCGGCCTCCAGATACTGGCGGCCATGAACCAGTTCTTCCGAGCAGCGGCGCATGGTCGGGCTGGCCCTGCAGATGGCGTTGGTGAGGTAGAAGTCACCGATCGGGTAGCGGACCGGCCCGGACGCCGAGGAGGCGAGTTTCGGCGGCGACCAGGGCATGTCGATGATCTCGCCGTCGAGGCCGAGCTCCGGCACCTCGGCGATCATCGCCGCGCGGAGCTGGTCAAACCGGTCGAAGGCAAGCGGCTTTCCGATGATGTCCGAAAGCGCTCGAAGAATGGTCCAGTCCTCGCGGGCATCGCCCGGCGCAAAGGCCGCGCGCTCGGAGCGCTGCACTCTCCCCTCGATATTGACGTAGGTGCCGTGCTTCTCGGCGTAGGAGGCCCCCGGCAGCACGAGGTCCGCGCTCTGCGCGCCCCTGTCGCCATGGTGCCCGATATAGACCTTGAATGCCCGGCTGAAGTTCGCCGCCCGGAACCTCGTCCGCGCCAAGCAGGATGACGAGCTCCGGCGCGGCCTTCTCAATGTCGGAAATTCCGCCCTTCTGGGCATAGCCGAGCAACAGGCCGGCCATCCGCGCGGCGGCGGTGTGAAGCACGTTGAAGCCGTTCCAGCCGTCCTTGATGAACGGGCCCGATGCCGCCAGCGCGGCGCCGAGCGCGCCGGCGCCGAGCGCTCCCGGGCCAACGATCATCACCGGCCTTGCAGCGCCGCCGATCGCGTCCGCGGCTTCCTTCGGCAGCTTGCCGAGAAGCGAGAGGTCATCGCCCAGCCAGTTCACCTTGTAGGTGAGGTCGACGTTCGGACCGATGGCGAAGACCCTGGCACCGCGGCGGACCGCCTTGCGCAGGCGGGTGTTGACGAGCGGGGCCTCCCAGCGAACATTCGACCCGACGAGCAGGATGACATCGGCGTTCTCAAGGTCGGCGATCGGCGTGTTGAACCGCACCGCGGACAGCGAGGAGACGTCATAGTCGAGCCCGGTCTGCCGGCCTTCGAGCAGCGTCGAACCGGCCCCGGCCAGGAGCGCCCTTGCCGCATACATGGTCTCGGCATCGAGCAGGTCGCCGGCGATGGCGGCAACCTTGCTTCCGGCCTTCTTGAACCGCTTTGCGAATATCTCGAGCGCTTCCGACCAGCCGGCCTCGCGCAGCTTGCCCTTTTCGCGCACCCAGGGCCGGTCGAGGCGGCCGCGGACCAGGGCGTCGACATGGTGACGCGTCTTGTCGTGGGCCCATTCCTCGTTAACGGCATCGTTGATGCGCGGCAGGATGCGCATCACCTGGCGCTGGCGGACGTCCATCCGGATGTTGGTCCCGACCGCGTCCATGACGTCGATTCCAGGGACCTTCCTCAGCTCCCATGGCCTTGCCTCGAAGCTGTAGGGCTTGGAGAGGAGCGCGCCGACCGGGCAGAGGTCAACCAGGTTCCCGGCCAGCTCGGAGTTGAACGCGGTCTCGAGATAGGTGGTGATCTGCTCGTCCTCGCCGCGGAATACCACCCCGATGGTCGGCGTGCCGGCGACTTCCTCGGCAAAACGGACGCAGCGGGTGCACTGGATGCAGCGCGTCATGGCCGTCTTGACGATCGGCCCGAAATATTTGTCCTCGACCGCCCGCTTGTTCTCCTCGAACCGCGAGTGGCCCCGCCCATAGGCCATGGCCTGGTCCTGGAGGTCGCATTCGCCGCCCTGGTCGCAGATCGGGCAGTCCAGCGGGTGGTTGATGAGCAGGAACTCCATCACCCCCTCGCGGGCCTTCTTGACCATCGGCGTATCGGTACGGATCGCCTGGCCCTCGGTTGCCGGCAGGGCGCAGCTCGCCTGCGGCTTGGGCGGACCGGGGGCGACCTCCACCAGGCACATCCGGCAGTTGCCGGCGATCGACAGCCGCTCGTGATAGCAGAAGCGCGGGATCTCCTTGCCGGCAAGCTCGCAGGCCTGCAGGACGGTTGCCCCCTGCGGGACCTCAATCTCAACGCCGTCAACGGTAACTTTAGGCATTCGGTCTGGCCTGCTGATTATGGACCACTAGGCGGTGCGCGCCGAGCGCCAGCAGCGCTCGAAGGGCCTCGCGGGTAAAATTCGACTTGCTGTTGGCGGGAACGCAGCTGCCCAGCGTGTCGCCAAGCGCCCCGATCGCCTCATATTCCTCGCTGGTGGCGGGTTCCGCAATAAGCAGGGCCGCGACCGCCGCAGGATTGGCGCGCACCGTGCAGAAGGCCATCAGCTCGCCGGCGTTGCGCGCCTCGATGTCGGGCAGTTCCGGCAGGTGGGCGGTTGCAGCGCCGAGCCGCTCCAGCATTTCGTCGCGGCGGAGCAGCCCCTCGGCCAGCGCACCGCCCCAGAGGAGGCCGCCCGAGGCATAGGCGCCGCGGGGTACCTGGACATGGCGGCAGGAGGCGGGCTTGTCGAGCAGCCGGCGCATCGCCGTCCCATAGTCCTTCTGCCTGAAGTCCATCGCCAGCAGCTTGCGCGTTTCCGCGGTCCGCTCGACGGCGACGCACTGGCCAAAAGCGTGGATCGCCTGCCTCTCCTTGACGGACGATTTTGCCCCCTGCTGGGCCTCGGAAGGGCCAGCAGCGGCAAGTGCGAGGAGGAATGCGAGGGCGCTGATCACTCGGCCGCCTCCCGCATGGTTCCATGGCGTTCGGCGATCCGCCGCTCGAGCTCCGGCCGGAAATGGCGGATGAGGCCCTGGATCGGCCAGGCGGCAGCGTCGCCGAGCGCGCAGATGGTGTGACCCTCGACCTGCTTGGTGACGTCATAGAGCTTGTCGATGGTCGAGACATGGGCATCGCCGGTGCGAAGCTTTTCCATGACGCGCCACATCCAACCGGTGCCCTCGCGGCACGGGGTGCACTGGCCGCAGCTCTCGTGCTTGTAGAAGTAGGAGATGCGGCTAATGGCGCGGACCACGTCGGTCGACTTGTCCATCACGATCACGCCCGCGGTGCCGAGGCCCGAGCCCAGTTCCTTGAGCCCGTCGAAGTCCATCGGCGCGTCCATGATCTGCGCCGCCGGGACCAGCGGAACCGACGAGCCGCCGGGGATCACCGCGAGCAGGTTGTCCCACCCGCCGCGGATGCCGCCGCAGTGCTTCTCGATCAGTTCCTTAAACGGGATGCTCATCGCTTCTTCGACGACGCAGGGCCGCTCGACGTGCCCGCTGATCTGGAAGAGCTTGGTCCCCTTGTTGTTCTCGCGCCCGAAGCTCGCGAACCAGCTCGCCCCGCGCCGCAGGATCGTCGGGACGACCGCGATGCTCTCGACATTGTTGACCGTGGTCGGGCAGCCATAAAGGCCCGCGCCCGCCGGAAACGGCGGCTTCAGCCGGGGCTTGCCCATCTTGCCCTCGAGGCTCTCGAGCATCGCCGTCTCTTCGCCGCAGATATAGGCGCCTGCGCCGCGATGGACGAAGACGTCGAAATCGAACCCCGAACCCGCCGCGTTGCGGCCGAGAAGCCCGCTTTCATAGGCCTCGGCAACGGCCCGCCTCAGTGCCTCCGTCTCGCGGATGAACTCGCCGCGGACGTAGATGTAGGCGGCCCGGCAGCGCATCGCGAAACCGGCCAGGAGCGCGCCCTCGATCAGCTTGTGCGGGTCGTGGCGGAGGATCTCGCGGTCCTTGCAGCTTCCCGGCTCGGATTCATCGGCATTGACGACGAGGAAATTGGGGCGGCCGGCGGTCGGCTCCTTGGGCATGAAGCTCCACTTCATGCCGGTTGGAAAGCCCGCGCCGCCGCGGCCGCGAAGGCCCGATGCCTTCACGATCTCGATGATCTCGTCCTGGCCGATCTTCATCAGCCCCGACGTATTGTCCCAGTCGCCGCGCGCCTGGGCCGACTTCAGGTCGGCGCCCTGGAAGCCGTAGACGTTGGTGAAGATCCGGTCCTTGTCGGCGAGCGGGGTAAAATCAGCCACGCGCACCCTCCAGCAGCTTGGCACCGCCGTAAACGACAAGCCCGGCGATGGCGATTCCGATGAGGACGCCGAGAATCCCGGTGATGATCTTGAAGGCGACCACCACGATGAAAAGGCCGATGATGACCTTGATGATGTCCTTCATTACCACTGCCCCCGATAGTCGTAGTTGCGCTCGGCCATCTTCTTGAGGGTCGTCGGCCCGCCCTCGGGGCAGCTGCTTACCCGGTCGATCTGCGGCCCCGGCCTGGTCTCCTGGCCTGCAGCGAGCGCGTCGAGGATGGCGCCCATGCTTTCCTCGGTGAGGTCCTCGTAATTGTCATCGTTGATCTGGACCATCGGCGCATTGGCGCATGACCCGAGGCACTCGACCTCGCTCAGGGTGAACATCCCGTCGGCGGTGGTCCCGCCCTTCGTCATGCCCCGCTTGTAGCAGGCCGCGAGGACGTCATCCGAGCCGCGCAGCATGCAGGGCGTCGTTCCGCACACCTGGACGTGGAATTTGCCGACCGGCGCCAGGTTGAACATGGTGTAGAAGCTCGCGACCTCCATGACGCGCATCGCCGGCATGTCGAGTTCGCGTGCGACGAACTCGATCACCGGGACGGGCAGCCAGCCCTGCGTTCCGGTCATCTCCCCGACCTGGCGCTGGGCAAGGTCGAGAAAGGGTATGGACGCCGAGGCCTGGCGGCCGGCCGGGTAGCGCGAGACGATCTCTGCCGCGGCCGCCGCATTGGCCTTTGTCCAGGCAAAATTGCCCCACTCGGCGCGAAGCTCGGGCGTATCGGGTGCGAACTGGCGCTCAGCCAGTGCAAGCAGCTCTTTCCAGCATTGGGCAGCTCACCGGTCGCACTCCCCGAACACGACATCGATGGCCGACAGCACGGCTGTCGTATCGGCGAGCATGTGCCCCTTCATCATGAAATCCATCGCCTGCAGGTGGCTGAAGGCGGTCGGGCGGATCTTGCAGCGATATGGCTTGTTGGTCCCGTCGGCGACGAGATAGACCCCGAACTCGCCCTTGGGGCTTTCGGTCGCCACATAGACCTCGCCGGCCGGGACGTGATAGCCCTCGGTGAAGAGCTTGAAGTGGTGGATCAAGGCTTCCATCGACTGCTTCATCTCCGCGCGACGCGGCGGAAATACCTTGCGGTCGAGGCTTCCCACGGGCCCCGACGGCATTTCCTTCAGGCACTGGCGCATGATGCGGGCCGACTGGCGCACTTCCTCGACCCTGACGAGGAAGCGGTCGTAGCAGTCGCCGCGGGACCCGACCGGGACGTCGAACTCCATCCGGTCGTAGACCTCGTAGGGCTGGGATTTCCTGAGGTCCCAGGGAATGCCCGAGGCACGGATCATCGGGCCCGAGAAGCCCCATGCGAGCGCCTCTTCCTTGCTGACGACGCCGATGTCGACGTTGCGCTGCTTGAAGATGCGATTGTCATCGACGAGCGAGACGGCGTCCTCGAACAGCTGGAGCCGCTTGTCGAGGAACTCGGCCATGTCGGCGAGTACCTTTTCGGGGATGTCCTGGCGAACGCCGCCCACCCGGAAATAGTTGGCGTGCATCCTCGCGCCCGACACCGCCTCGTAGAGCTGCAGCGTGTCCTCGCGAACTTCGAACAGCCAAAGGTTGGGCGTCATGGCGCCGACGTCCATGATGTGGCTGCCAAGGTTCAGCATGTGGTTGGAGATGCGGGTGAGCTCCGCCATCAGCACCCGGATATATTGTGCCCGAAGCGGCACCTCGAGACCCATCAGCTTCTCGATGGCAAGCACGAAGCTGTGCTCCATGCACATTGGCGAGCAGTAATCGAGCCGGTCGAAATAGGGGATGTTCTGCGCGTAGGTGCGATATTCGATCAGTTTCTCGGTGCCGCGGTGCAGCAGCCCGACATGGGGGTCGACCCGCTGGACGATCTCGCCGTCGAGCTCCATGATCAGCCTAAGGACGCCGTGGGCGGCCGGGTGCTGGGGACCAAAGTTGATGGTATAGTTGGTGACGGCCTCGTCGCCTGCCGTCGGCTTGTCGCCGGCGGCGGCAGCGCCTGCCCCAACCATCATGTCGAGAGTCTGGGTGGTCATCCCTTCTTGCCTTTCGGCTGGCCTTCGCCGCTTGCCTTGGGCGCAGACCTGCTTTTCTTCGTCGCGGCCTTGTCGGCCGCCTTGCCAGCGCCGGTGTCGGCGGGCTTCTCGGTTGTCTTGGGCGTCGGCGGCGGCGCCTTGGCCGCTGGCGTCGGCGAACTTGTCGGAGGAGCCGGGCCGGTATTCAGGCCCTTCCCAGGGCATCAGGAAATCGAAGTTGCGGAAATCCTGTGGCAGCTGGACAGGCTCGTAAATGACCCGCTTCTCGGCTTCCGAGTAGCGCAGCTCGACATAGCCCGTTTGCGGGAAGTCCTTGCGAAGCGGATAGCCCTCGAAGCCATAGTCGGTGAGGATACGGCGAAGGTCGGGGTTTCCGGCGAACGTCGCGCCGTACATGTCGAACCACTCGCGCTCGAGCCAGCCGGCGACGGGCCACGGGCCGGTGATACTCGGCACCGGCGTTTCCTCGTCGGTGGTGACCTTGAGCCGGATGCGATGGTTATGGGTGACGGAAAGAAGGTGGTAGTTGACCTCGAACCGCTCGGGCCGCTGGGGATAGTCGACCCCGGCAATTTCCATCAGCTGCTGGTAGCCGAACTGGTCGCGCGCCACGCGGCACGCCTCGGCCAGTCCCTCGCGCGAGACGGTGAAGGTGAGCTCGTCCACGGCGTCGGTGACAGCGATGAACGCATCGCCGATCGCCGCCCTGTAGGCGTCGGCAAACCCCTCGCGGGGCCGGATCACGGGCGCGGGCATTCTCACCGTTCGATCGTCCCTTCGCGACGGATTTTCCGCTGGAGCTGCATGATCCCGTAGAGGAGCGCCTCGGCGGTCGGCGGGCAGCCCGGCACGTAGACGTCGACCGGGACGATGCGGTCACAGCCCCGAACGACCGAATAGCTGTAGTGATAATAGCCGCCGCCATTGGCGCAGCTGCCCATCGAGATGACATAGCG
>JAJJPO010000009.1:0-7380 GCA_032907585.1 Sphingomonas sp.
CCCCGGACCGCGCAGCAACGCGGACCTTCTTGTCGCCGGAGATCTCGAAGCGCACGCGGGTCGGCTTGCCGTCCTTGGGGTCGGCAATCGCGACCTTCGAGACGTGCAGCGGAGCTTCCTTGCGCTCGAGTCCGCCCTGCGGATTGAGCTGGCTCGGCTTGCGGTGACGGGTCGCGACATTGACGCCCGACACAACGACCTTGCCTTCCTTGGGCAGCGACGAAATCACTTCGCCGGTCTTGCCCTTGTCGCGGCCCGAGAGGACCACGACCTTGTCACCCTTGCGGATCTTCGCGGCCGACATCACAGCACCTCCGGCGCGAGCGAGATGATCTTCATGTGCTTCCTCGCGCGCAGCTCACGAACCACCGGCCCGAAAATGCGGGTGCCGATCGGCTCTTCGTTCTTGTTGACCAGCACGGCAGCGTTCGAATCGAACCGGATCACCGAGCCGTCGGGACGGCGGATGTCCTTGGCAGTGCGAACGATCACCGCGCGGTGAACGTCGCCCTTCTTCACGCGGCCGCGCGGGGCGGCTTCCTTGACGCTGACGACGATGATGTCGCCGACGCCGGCGGTCCGGCGCTTCGAGCCGCCCAGCACCTTGATGCACTGGACGCGCTTGGCGCCGCTGTTGTCGGCAACCTCGAGGTTGGACTGCATCTGGATCATTAGTTCAGTCCTTCCTTATGCTTCGGTCGCTTCGGGCTCGGCCTTGGCCTTGCCCTTCGCAGCCTTGGCCGACTTGGCCGGCTTTTCCGCCTTGGGATCGATCGCGGGGCGGGTGCCTTCCACGTCATAATCGGCAGCTTCCGCCGGGGCGGCGCCGACACGCTCGACCACCGTCCAGGTCTTCAGCTTCGAGACCGGTGCACATTCCTGGATGCGCACCTGCTCGCCCATCTTGAAGGCATTGCCTTCGTCATGGGCATGATACTTCTTCGACAGCTTGATGATCTTGCCGTAGAGCGGGTGCTTCACCCGCCGCTCGACACGGACCACCACCGTCTTGTCACCCTTGTCCGACACCACGGTGCCGGTGAGGACGCGCTTTGGCATCTCAAATACTCCTTACGCCTTGGCCGCTTCGCGGGCGCGAACGGTCTGCAGCGTCTTGATCCGGGCGATGGTGCGGCGAACCTCGCGCACCCGGCTCGGCTTCTCGAGCTGGTTGGTGGCGGCCTGGAAGCGCAGGTTGAACTGCTCGCGCTTCAGCTCCGACAGCTGGGTCGCCAGCTGGTCGTCGGTCTTGACCGTCAGGTTTTCCGTCTTGGCCATGGCGATCAGTCTCCTTCAACCAGCGACTCGCCCAGCCGGGCGACGACCTTGACCTTGATCGGCAGCTTCTCGGCCGCACGCTCGAAGGCGGTCTTGGCGAGCGGGCCGGGAACACCGTCCAGCTCGAACAGGATGCGGCCGGGCTTCACCCGGGCTGCCCAATATTCGGGCGCGCCCTTGCCCGAGCCCATGCGGACCTCGGCAGGCTTGCTCGAGACCGGCAGGTCCGGGAAGATGCGGATCCAAAGGCGGCCCTGGCGGCGGATGTGACGCGTGATCGCGCGGCGGGCCGCCTCGATCTGGCGCGCGGTGATCCGCTCCGGCTCCATGGCCTTGAGGCCAAAGGCGCCGAAGTTGAGCTCGGTTCCACCCTTGGCATTGCCATGGATGCGGCCCTTGAAGGCCTTGCGGAACTTGGTGCGTTTCGGTTGCAGCATTTTTCCAGTTCCTTAGCGGCGATCTTCGCGCGCCGGGCGAACGCCCGAGGTCTGCGCTTCCATCATGAGACGATCCTGCGAGAGCGGGTCATGGCCGAGGATCTCGCCCTTGAAGACCCACACCTTGACGCCGCACACGCCATAGGCGGTGTGGGCCTGCGCCTCGGCATAGTCGACGTTGCCGCGCAGCGTGTGCAGCGGAACGCGGCCCTCGCGGTACCATTCGGTACGGGCGATCTCGGCGCCGCCCAAACGGCCCGAGCAGGTGATCCTGATGCCCTCGGCTCCGAGGCGAAGCGCCGACTGCACCGCGCGCTTCATGGCGCGGCGGAACGCCACGCGGCGCTCCAGCTGGTCGGCGACGCCCTGGGCGACGAGGCGGGCATCGATCTCCGGCTTCCTGATCTCGACGATGTTGAGGCTCACTTCCGAGCCGGTCATCTTCGAGAGCTGCTTCTTCAGCTTCTCGATGTCCGAACCCTTCTTGCCGATGATGACGCCCGGGCGGGCGGCATAGATCGACACGCGGCACAGCTTTGCCGGGCGCTCGATGACCACCTTCGAGATGGCAGCCTGGGGCACCGTCTTGAAGATGAACTGGCGGATCTTGAGATCCTCCAGCAGCAGCCGGCCATATTCCTGGCCTTCTGCGAACCAGCGACTGTCCCAGGTGCGGTTGATCTGCAGGCGCAGACCGACGGGAGACGATTTCTGACCCATTACGCTTCTTCCTGCTCGCGAACGACGACGCGGAGGCGGCTGAACGGCTTCTCGATGCGGGTCGAGCGGCCGCGCGCGCGGGTCGCGAAACGCTTCATGGTGATCGACTTGCCGACCGACGCCTCGCTGACGACGAGCGCGTCGACATCGAGGTTGTGGTTGTTCTCGGCATTGGCAACCGCCGAGGCGAGCACCTTGTAAACGTCCTCGCTCATCGCCTTGGGCGAGAATTTGAGGATGTTGAGGGCTTCCTCGACCTTGCGGCCACGGATGAGGCCGGCGACGAGGTTGAGCTTGCGCGAGGAACCACGGATCATGGTCCCGACCGCGAGCGCTTCCTTCTCGCCAACCTTGCGGGGTGCTGCGGGCTTCGACATTAGCGCTTACCCTTCTTGTCGGCGGCGTGGCCCGGGAAGAAGCGCGTGGGAGCGAACTCGCCGAGCTTCATTCCGACCATGTCCTCGTTGACCGACACCGGCACGAACTTGCGGCCGTTGTAGACGTTGAAGGTCAGGCCGACGAACTGTGGCAGGATGGTCGAGCGGCGCGACCAGGTCTTGATCGGCGTACGGCCACCTTTCTCCTGAGCAGCTTCCGCCTTCTTCAGGAGCGACAGCTCGACGAACGGACCTTTCCAGATGGAGCGAGCCATTTTCGCTTAGCCCTTCTTCTTCTTGGCGTGACGCGACCGGATGATGAACTTGTCGGTCGCCTTGTTGTGGCGGGTGCGGGCGCCCTTGGTCGGCTTGCCCCACGGGGTAACCGGGTGACGGCCGCCCGAGGTCCGGCCCTCGCCGCCGCCGTGCGGGTGGTCGACCGGGTTCTTGGCGACGCCGCGGGTCAGCGGGCGACGGCCCATCCAGCGGGTGCGACCGGCCTTGGCGAAGTTCTGGTTGCCGTTGTCGGGGTTCGACACCGCGCCGACCGTCGCCATGCACTCGGCCCGGACATAGCGCTGCTCGCCCGAGTTCAGCCGGACGATGACCATGCCGCGGTCGCGGCCGACCACCTGGACATAGGTGCCGGCGGCGCGGGCGATCTGGCCGCCCTTGCCCGGCTTCAGCTCGACATTGTGGACGATGGTGCCGACCGGCATCTGGCCGATCTCCATCGCGTTGCCGGGCTTCACGTCGACCTTCTTGCCGGCGATGACCTTGTCACCAGGCGCGAGGCGCTGCGGTGCAAGGATATAGGCCTGCTCGCCGCCCTCGTAGGTGATGAGCGCGATGAACGCCGAGCGGTTCGGGTCATACTCGATCCGCTCGACCGTCGCGGTCACGTCCCAGGTGCGACGCTTGAAGTCGACCAGCCGGTAGCGCTGCTTGTGGCCGCCGGCGATGCCACGCGAGGTGACATGGCCCTTGTTGTTGCGGCCGCCGGTCTTGGTCTTGCCCTCGGTCAGCTTCTTGACCGGCTTGCCCTTCCAGAGGGCAGCGCGGTCGACGAGGATCAGGCCACGTCGGGCCGGGCTCGTCGGCTTGTACTGCTTAAGTGCCATTAGCCCTTAACCCCTTCCGTGATGTCGATCGACTGGCCCTCGGCCAGCGTCACGATCGCCTTCTTCACGTCCGAACGCTTGTAGGGAGCACCCTTCCAGCGCTTGGTCTTGCCCTTCTGGACGATGGTGTTGACGCCGGTCAGCTTGTCCTTGAACGGCGCTTCGACCGCTGCCTTGATCTCGGGCTTCGACGCGGGGCCGGCGTCCTTGAACACGACCGAGTTATTTTCCGACAACAGGGTCGTCTTCTCGGTGATGTGCGGCGCGAGCACGACGTCATAGTGACGGTTCTCGACCGCCGCTGACTGCTGCTTCTTAGCCATTGAACCGGGCCTCCAGCTTCTCGACCGCGGCGCGGGTCAGAACCAGCGTCTCGTGGCGCATGATGTCGTAAACATTGGCCCCGACCGCCGGCAGGAGGTTCAGCCCCTCCAGGTTGGACGAAGCGCGGGCAAAGCCGACGTTGAGCGCGTCACCATCGATGACCAGCGCCGTCCTGCCGAAGCCGAGCTTGTCGAGCTTGGACCTGAGAGCGCGGGTCTTGGCTTCCTCGCCCATGTCGAGGTTGTCGAGGACGATCAGCTGACCGCCCTTGGCCTTGGCCGAGAGCGCCATCCTGAGTCCGAGCGCCCGGACCTTCTTGTTGAGGCTCGACGTGAACACGCGGGCCCTCGGGCCATGCGCCTTGCCGCCGCCGATGAAGATCGGTGCGCGGCGATCGCCGTGACGGGCCGTGCCGCCGCCCTTCTGGCGGCCGAACCTCTTGCCGGTGCGGGCAACGTCGCTACGCTCGCGGGCCGCGCGCGCCGGGGCGCGGCGGTTGATGAGCTGCCACGTCACCACGCGGTGGAGGATGTCGGCGCGCGGCTCGACGCCGAACACGGCATCGTCGAGCTGGATGTCGCCGCCAGCCTTGGCGTCGAGGGTCTGAACCTTGACCTTCATCGCTTAGCCTTCCTTGCTCTCGTCGGCTTCGGGCTTGGCGCCTTCGGCCTTGGAGTCCTTGGTTTCTGCCGATTGGCCTTCCGCCTCGGCGGCCGCTTCGACAGCGCCCGCTTCCTGCTCGGCGGCAATTGCCTTCACTTCATCATCGCCCGGGAGGGCGGGGATCTCGTGGACCGCTGCCTCGTCGACGAAGCCTGCCGGGGCATGCTCGACCTCGATCGCGGCACCGCTCTCGAGAAGGCCGGCCGGATAGGGCGCCCGCTCGTCGCGCGGAAGCTTGGTCGCGTCGGAAACGGTCAGCCAGCCACCCTTGTGACCGGGGACCGAGCCCTTGACGAACAGAAGGCCGCGCTCGGCGTCGGTGCGGACGATCTCGAGGTTCTGCTGGGTGCGGTTGCGCGCGCCCATGTGACCGGCCATCTTCTTGTTCTTGAAGACGCGGCCCGGGTCCTGGCGGTTACCGGTCGAACCGTGCGAACGGTGCGAGACGGAAACGCCGTGGGTGGCGCGAAGACCACCGAAGCCCCAGCGCTTCATCGCGCCGGCAAAGCCCTTGCCCTGGGTCACGCCCGAGATGTCGACATATTGACCGGCGACGAAATGATCCGCGCTGATCGTCGCGCCAACGTCGAGGAGAGCATCCTCGGCGACGCGGAACTCGACCACGCGGGCCTTGGGCTCGACTTCCGCCTTGCCGAACTGCGCCCGCTGAGGCTTGGCCACATTCTTGGCCTTGGCCTTGCCGGCACCAAGCTGCACCGCGGTGTAGCCGTCGCGATCCTTCTCGCGGCGACCGACGACCTGGACATCTTCCAGCTGCAAAACGGTCACGGGCACGTGGCGCCCGTCCGCCTGGAACAGGCGGGTCATTCCCATCTTCTTTGCGATCACGCCTGTGCGCATGATCCACACTCCTACAGAGGCCCCACGACCGCTTATCAAGCGGCTAGGGGCGTGCCGGCCCATGAAACGATGCGTGCCCCCGCTTGGGCCATTCCCGCATTTTGAAGCGCGGGATGCGGGGGACGCAGTCCGGAAAAAATGGCCTTCGAAAAAGCCTTTTCCGCGGTATCCCTTGATCCGATGCCCGGCGCTGAAGCCAGGCTAGGCCCAAATCATTGGACCAGCGGCCGAATCTTGGCCGCCGCGCCAGCCCCTTAGGCCAGCTTGATCTCCACGTCTACACCTGCCGCGAGATCGAGCTTCATCAGCGCGTCGACCGTCTGCGGGGTCGGCTGCACGATGTCCAGCAGCCGCTTGTAGGTACGGACCTCGAACTGCTCGCGCGACTTCTTGTCGATGTGCGGCGAGCGGTTCACGGTGAACTTCTCGATGCGCGTCGGCAGCGGAATGGGACCGCGAATGAGTGCACCCGTCCGACGAGCCGTGTCGGCGATATCCCCAGTCGCCTGATCGAGCACACGATGATCGAAGGCCTTGAGGCGAATCCGGATGTTCTGCGTTTCCATGTCCACTTACCGATGCGAAAGAGCCTGAGCGCAGCCCCCTTGGGTGGGAACATTGCCCTTACATAAAAAGCCAAGCGCGACACTGGCCGTTCGGCCGACGCCGCGCTCGACGGTAAAACTGTTTGCGGGCCGCCTATCCCCTGCGGGGAATCGCGCGGCCCGCGCCCTATATTACTTAACGATGTTGCCGACAACCCCCGCGCCGACGGTCCGGCCACCTTCGCGGATCGCGAAGCGCAGGCCCTGGTCCATGGCGATCGGAGCGATCAGCTTCACGCCCAGCGAGACGTTGTCGCCCGGCATGACCATCTCGGTGCCTTCCGGCAGCTGGACTTCGCCGGTGACGTCCGTCGTCCGGAAGTAGAACTGCGGACGATAGTTGGCGAAGAACGGCGTGTGGCGGCCGCCCTCGTCCTTGGAGAGGACATAGACCTCTGCCTGGAACTCGGTGTGCGGGGTGATCGAGCCCGGCTTGGCCAGGACCTGGCCACGCTCGACGTCCTCGCGGCCGATGCCGCGCAGCAGCGCACCGATGTTGTCGCCGGCCTCGCCCTGGTCGAGCAGCTTGCGGAACATCTCGACGCCGGTGACGGTCGTCTTCTGGGTGTCGCGGATGCCGACGATCTCGACTTCCTCGCCGACCTTGACCACGCCGGTCTCGACGCGGCCGGTGACGACGGTGCCACGGCCCGAGATCGAGAAGACGTCCTCGATCGGCATCAGGAACGGACGGTCAAGCGGACGTTCCGGCTGGGGGATCCACTCGTCGACGGCGTCCATCAGCTTGAGGATGGCGTTCTTGCCGATCTCGTCGTTGCTGTCCTCGAGGGCGGCGAGAGCCGAACCCGCGATGATCGGAATATTGTCGCCGTCGAACTCGCGCTTGCTGAGCTCTTCGCGGATTTCCAGCTCGACCAGCTCGAGCAGCTCGGGATCGTCGACCTGGTCGACCTTGTTGAGGAAGACCACCATGGTCGGAACGCCGACCTGCTTGGCGAGCAGGATGTGCTCCTTGGTCTGCGGCATCGGGCCG
>JAJJPO010000010.1:0-31016 GCA_032907585.1 Sphingomonas sp.
CAGTCAGCATGGCGATTGATTTGCGCAAGAATGAAACTCCCCTCGAGGATGGCCCGCCTGGACCAGGGCCGTTGGCCGGCAGTTTCACCAGGAAAGCCCGGTACGCCATAGCAATGTTAGCCATAATTCGCCGATTTACGGTGAACCGTAGCACAAATTGCGACGGGAAGACCGGCACCCGACATCTTGCCATCTGCCGCGGCCGCGACGATAGCTCCAACTCATGGCGACGAGAGGCGAACATCTGGTCCGTGCCGACCGCCGTTTTGCTACCGGCACCGGCATGTTGGGGCGTGTCGCGGCACCGGGGTTCCGCCGCGTGCTCGATCTCATTCACGAGCGCCTCGACCATGGCGGCATTGAAACAACCCTTCCCGACAAGTCGGCGCGCCGGCTTGGCTTTCATCGGCCGGGGCCGGTTGCCAAGGTCCACCTGGGAAGCTGGATGGCGCTGGTCCGCCTGGTCACCAGCGGATCGGTTGGCTGGTACAAGGGCTGGGCCGCCGGCGAGTGGACTTCGCCCGACCCGGTCACGCTCTTCGAGCTATTCATGCTCAACGGAAAGTCGCTTGGCGAAGTCGGCCGAAGCAAGGGAGCAATGCGCTTCGTCAACCGGCTGGCGCATCGATTGAGGGACAATCGCCCAAGCCAGGCCAAGCACAATATCGCCGCCCATTACGACCTTGGGAACGACTTTTACTGCGAGTGGCTGGACTCCAGCATGACCTATAGCTCGGCGCGTTTCGCGCCCGGCGACAGCCTCGAGGACGGGCAGCAGCGCAAGCGGGCCATGCTTCTCGACCGGCTGCGGCTGGGAGAGGGCGCCAGGCTGCTCGAGATCGGCTGCGGCTGGGGCTCGCTCGCCATCGATGCGGCGAAGCGCGGAGCCAATGTCGTCGGCCTCACCCTTTCGGTTGAACAGAAGAACTGGGCCGAGAAATGCGTCCATCAGGCGGGGCTTGCCGACCGGGTCGAGATAAGGCTGCAGGACTATCGCGAGGTCGCCGAGACGTTCGACGCGGTGGCCTCGATCGAGATGGTCGAGGCGGTCGGGCAGCGCTGGTGGCCGGCCTATCTTGACTGCATTTCCCGCAACCTCGAGCCCGGGGGAAAAGCGGCACTCCAGTTCATCAGCATCCAGCACGAGCTGTTCGACGGCTATTCGCGCAACGCCGATTTCATCCAGGCATATATCTTCCCCGGCGGGATGCTGCTCGACGAGCCCCGCTTCGAGGAGCTGGCAAGGGAGCGGGGTCTAGCCTGGGCGGATCGCGAAGGTTTCGGGCTGGACTATGCGAAGACGCTTGCTCTCTGGCGCGAGCGCCATGATGCCGCCGTCCGGGAAGGCCGGCTGCAAGGCTTCAGCGACCAGTTCCACGACCTGTGGCGCTACTATCTCATGTATTGCGAGGGCGGTTTCCGCGGGGGCGGCATCGACGTCGCCCAGGTCACGCTGACGAAAGCCTAGCCCTCGACCCTGAAGCGGCTGGCCGAGGGCGCATCGCCCTGGAGCCGCTCGATGACGGCGCTTGCGACCACCTCGGGCGACTTCACCGTCTCGGGCTCCTCGCCGGGGAAGGCGAGCTGGCGCATCCTCGTCCTGGTAGCGCCGGGATCGATGACCTGGACCCGCATCCGGCCGGCATGGGCGGTCTCGTCGGCATAGGCTAGGAGCAGGGTGTCGAACGCGGCCTTGGAAGCGCCGTAGCCGCCCCAGAAGGCGCGGGGCTCGTCGCCGACCGACGAGGTAATTCCAACGACCTCGGCTTTCTCCGACCGGCGAAGGAGCGGGTCGAACGCGGCGATCATGGCCTGGTTGGCAAGGACGTTCAGCTTGAACACCCGCTCCAGTTCCTTGGGGTCGAGATGTTCCACCGGCGAAAGCGAGCCAAGCATTGCCGCGTTGAGGACGAGAATGTCGAGGTTGCCCCAGCGCTCCGCGACGGCCCTGGCGAGTTTCTGGATGTTCTCGGACTCGTTGAGGTCCATCGCTGCAATGGTTGCGGTTCCGCCGGCCTCGTGGATCCGTTCCTCTACCTGCTCGAGCGCAGGAGCGCCGCGCGCGGTCAGAATGACATGGGCCCCGGCAGCCGCCAGCGCTTCCGCTATGGCCGCACCAATGCCCCGGCTTGCGCCGGTGACAAGCGCGAGTCTTCCTTCGAATGGCTTTGACATAGCCGCGCCCTAGCGGCTGCTTGCCGGGGGCGCCAGCCTATCGGCTGGCAACGAGGCTGAGCTTCTTGAGCTTGCCGTCCTTGTCGCAGTCGGTGAGCGAGGTCGGATAATTGCCGGTGAAGCAGGCGTCGCAGCGCTGCGGGAGATCCGGGTCGCGGCGGTCGCCGAGCGCACGGTAGAGCCCGTCGATCGAAATGAAGGCAAGGCTGTCGGCGTTGATGTATCGCGCCATCTCCTCGACGTTCATCTGGCTGGCCAGCAGCTTGGATCGCTCCGGCGTATCGACGCCGTAAAAGCAGCTGAACTTGGTCGGCGGCGAGGCGATGCGCATGTGGACCTCGCGGGCTCCGGCATCGCGCATCATCTGGACAATCTTGAGCGACGTGGTGCCGCGAACGATGCTGTCGTCGACGAGAACGACGCGCTTGCCCTCGATCAGCGCCGAATTGGCATTATGCTTCAGCTTGACGCCGAGATTGCGCACGTCCTGGTTGGGCTGGATGAAGGTCCGCCCGACATAGTGCGAGCGGATGATCCCGAGCTCGAAGGGGATTTTCGATTCCCTGCTGAAGCCGAGCGCCGCCGGAACGCCGCTGTCCGGCACCGGCACGACGATGTCGGCCTCGAGCGGGGACTCCCGGGCGAGCTCCGCGCCGATGTTCTTGCGAACCTCGTAGACCGAGGTGCCCTCGATGATGCTGTCGGGCCGCGAGAAATAGACATGTTCGAAGATGCACGGGCGGGGCTTGGCCGGTGCGAACGGCCGGAAGCTCCTCACTCCCTGTTCGCTGACGATCAGCAGTTCGCCCGGCTCGACATCCCTGATGTAGGTTGCGCCGATGACGTCGAGCGCGACGGTCTCGGATGCGAAGATGGTCGCTTCGCCGAGCTTTCCCATGACCAGCGGGCGAATGCCCAGGGGATCGCGACATGCAACCAGGCCCTCGGGGGTTAGGCAGACGAGGGAATAAGCGCCCTCGACCTGGGCCAGCGCGTCGGTCAGCCGGTCGAGCGGCGTCGAATAGCTCGACGTCGCAACGAGGTGGATGATTACCTCGGTATCGCTGGTCGACTGGAATATGGAGCCGCGGCGAATGAGCGCCGCGCGAAGAGTCATGGCATTGGAGAGATTGCCGTTATGCGCCACCGCAAAGCCGCCCTCGGCAAGGTCGGCGAAAAGCGGCTGGACGTTGCGCAGCGCCGTCTCGCCGGTCGTCGAGTAGCGGACATGGCCGATAGCAACCTTGCCGGAGAGCTTGCGCATGATGTCGTCGCGGTCGAAATTGCCTGCGACATGGCCCATCGCCCGGTGGGCATGGTAGTTATCGCCATCGAAGCTGACGATGCCCGCTGCTTCCTGGCCCCGGTGCTGGAGCGCATGAAGGCCAAGCGCGACGAAGCTCGAAGCGCCCGGCGCGCCCCAGATTCCAAATACGCCGCACTCCTCGCGAAGCTTGTCGTCGTCAAACGGATTGGTTGTCAGCATTTTCGCCCGAATCCCCGGTGGTTGGCGCCATATAGGCGAGACGGGCGCATTTGTCGCCTTCCCCCTGTCGCCAAGCTGAAACATAGTGAGGCAATGCTCCGCTTTACCCCCTTGCTGCTGCTGCTCGCCGCCTGCTCGCAACAGCCCGCCGCACCGACGCTTGAAACCGGTACTTTCGCCGGACCCGGGCGCGACCGCCTCTGCATCGCTGGAACGGCCGGCAACTACCGTGCCGGGCTGATCGCCTTTGGCTCCGGCAACAGCAATTGCTCGGCTGCCGGCCGGCTGGAACTCGACGGCGGTAAAGCGGTGCTCGTTCCGCGGGGGGAGGGGCCGTGCCGCATCGCCCTTTCGATCGACGGGGACGTGGTCCGGATCGAGCCGCCAGGTGAGGCATGCTCCTATTATTGCGGCCCGGGAGCGAGCCTTGAGGGCAAGTCCTTCGCTCGAACGCCTGGTGATGAAGGCGCATCGGATCTTGCCGGCGATCCTCTCTGCTAGTGCCCCTGCCCTTGACCTTTACGGAAACGTAAAGTAGCGGTGGTTTCATGCTGCAGCACAAGGCCCGCTATTCGATCGGTGAGCTTTGCGACGAGTTCGCCGTCACTGCCCGAGCGCTTCGCTTCTACGAGGACGAAGAGCTGATCTCCCCGGAAAGGCGCGGGACGCAGCGCCTTTATTCCGACCGCGACCGCGCCCGTCTTGCGTGGATCCTCCGCGGCAAGCGGGTCGGGCTCAGCCTCGCCGAGATCAAGGAGCTGCTCGACCTGTACGATATCGGCGATGGCCGCCGGACCCAGCGCCTCAAGACGGTCGAGACGTGCCAGGCGCGCGTCGACAAGCTGAAGCAGCAGCAGGTCGATATCGAAGCGACCATCAGGGAGCTCGAGTCATTCATCGAGCTGGTGAAGGACCAGGACCGCAAGGAGAATTAAGCCCGATGCCCGTCTATTCCGCGCCCGTTCGCGACGCCCGCTATCTCCTCGACCATGTCATCGGCATGCAGAATTATTCCAACCTGCCGGGCTTTGCCGAGGCGACCCCCGACCTCGTCGAGGCGATCCTTACCGAGGCGGCGCGATTTTGCGAGGAAGTGCTCCAGCCGCTGAACCAGGTCGGAGACCAGCATGGCTGCATCCGCAACGACGACGGGTCGGTCACGACGCCGCCAGGCTTCAAGGAAGCATGGGACCAGTTCGTCGCCGCCGGCTGGACGACGCTCAGCGCGCCTCCCGAATATGGCGGGCAGGGAATGCCCTCGGTGGTCTCCACCTCGGTCGGCGAGTTTCTCTGCTCGGCCAACCACAGCTTTGAAATGTATAACGGGCTGACCCAGGGCGCGATCGCCTCGCTACTGGTCAAGGGATCGGACGAGATAAAGGCCCGCTACGTGCCCAACATGGTCTCGGGACGCTGGACCGGGACGATGAACCTCACCGAGCCCCATTGCGGCACCGATCTCGGCCTCCTCAAGACACGGGCCGATCCCAACCCCGACGGCAGCTATTCGATCACCGGCACCAAGATCTTCATCTCGTCCGGCGAACATGATCTTAGCGAGAACATCATCCACCTGGTCCTGGCCAAGATCGCCGGGGCGCCCGACACGGTGAAGGGCATTTCGCTCTTCGTCGTACCCAAATATCTGGTCGGGGAGGATGGCTCCCCTGGAGATCGCAACGGCGTCAGCTGCGGCTCGATCGAGCACAAGATGGGTATCCACGGCAACTCGACCTGCCTGCTCAATTATGACGGTGCGAAGGGATGGCTGGTGGGCGAGCCGGAAAAGGGTCTTGCCGCCATGTTCATCATGATGAACGCGGCCCGTTTGGGGGTCGGCCTCCAGGGCCTCGCCCAGGGCGAGGTCGCCTACCAGAATGCCGTCGCCTACGCGAGGGAAAGGCGCCAGGGCCGGGCACTGAAGCCGGAAAGGCGCGATCCCGATGCCCGGGCGGACTGCCTGTTCGTCCACCCCGACGTCAGGCGGATGCTGATGGAGGCAAGGGCATTCAACGAAGGCGCCCGGGCGCTCATCCTCTGGGGCGCGCTCCAGGTCGACCTTGCCCGCAAGGCGCAGACCGAGGAAGAGCGCCAGATGGCCGATGACCTGGTCTCGGTCCTGACCCCGGTCATCAAGGGCTATCTTACCGACCGCGGCTTCGAGGTCGCGGTCAATTCCCAGCAGGTCTTCGGCGGTCATGGCTACATCCGCGAATGGGGGATGGAGCAGTTCGTCAGGGACGCACGCATCGCCCAGATCTACGAGGGAGCCAACGGCATCCAGGCAATGGACCTCGTCGGCCGCAAGCTCGCCCAGAACGGCGGACGCGGCATTCGCGCGCTGTTCGAGCTCATCGCAAGTGACATTGCCGAGGCACGGGCAGACGGTGACCCTGCCGCTATTGCCGACCCGCTGGAAAAGGCGCTGCAGCATCTCCAGGCGGCGACCATGTGGCTTGCCCAGAACGGAATGGCCGATCCTGAAAACGCTGGCGCGGGCGCCTATCCCTATATGGAACTGATGGGCCTCGTCAGCCTTGGCTGGATGTGGCTCAAGATGGCGCGCACCTCGGCAAGGCTGAAGGACCAGCCGGGCGAGGACCCGGGCTTCCACGAGGCGAAGATCATCACCGCGGGCTTCTTTGCCGATCGCGAACTCGTGACCGCCGGGGCCCTGCGCCGCAAGGTGGAGGCCGGCGCGAAGAGCGTGATGAGCCTCCCGGTCGAGGCCTTCTAGCCAGGCTTTCTAGTGCCCGCCCTTGCCATGGGCGAGGTACCAGGGCCGAAGCATCGTGACCTCGTTGGTCTGCGGCCTCTTGGCCGACAGGCGCGAGAGGTCGAAATGCTCGGTGAACTCGATCCCGAACCGGCCGGCGTGGGCCCATCGAACCGTCCCTACCACCGGCCCGACGCCGACGATGTCGATCGCTAGGTTGTGGCCAGGCAGGACCGACTGGTCGCACTCGACGAGGGCGCCCATCGCGGAGATGTTGCGAAGGCGGATCTCGGTCGGCTGGCCGTTGATGGAGGCGATCGCGCGGCGCATCAGCCGGTGGCGCGGCTCGCGAATGCACTGGAAACCTTCCGCTTCCACGCGGCTGGCGTTGGCCAGCGTCCTCGCCTCGGCCGCCGCGAGCGGCTTTCCGAAGATATAGCCCTGCACCTGGCTGACCCCGAGCTCGCGGATCAGGTAAAGGTCGTCGTGGGTCTCGACGCCCTCGGCGGTCGTGTCCATGTCGAGGCTCTCGGCGAGGCTCACGATCGCGCGGATGATCGCGCCGTTTCGCCGGGTGGTGGAGGCGGCTCCACGGACGAAGCTCTGGTCGATCTTGATCTTGTCGAACGGCGCCTTCTTCAGATAGCCGAGCGAGGAATAGCCGGTCCCGAAATCGTCGAGCGCGAGCCTTACCCCGAGCGATTTCAGCCGGGCGAAGGTACCGTCGGTCGCGTCGCTGTCGGATAGGAAAACGCCCTCGGTGATTTCCAGTTCGAGGCGCCCGGGATCGAAGTCATGCTCGGCGAGCAGTGCAGCGATCACGTCCACGATATTGGGGTCGTTGAACTGGATCGGCGAGAGATTGACGGCGATCCTCACCTTGTCGGGCCAGTTGGCAGCCTCGGCGACCGCCTCCTTCAGGACGAATTCGCCGATCTTGCCGATCATCCCGCATTCCTCGGCGAGCGGGATGAACTTGTCGGGGGAAATCGGGCCGCGCGTCTGGTGGTTCCATCGCACAAGCGATTCAAATCCGGAGATCTCCTCGCTCGCGACGTTGACGATGGGCTGGAAGGCGACCCACATCTCGCCGCGGTCGAGCGCCTGCCGAAGGTCATTTTCGAGAAGCTGCCGGTCGGCGGCCTCGCTGTGCATCGAGGGCTGGTAGAAGACATGCTTGCCGCGGCCCGCGGCCTTGGCGGCGTACAGCGCAAGGTCGGCGTTGCGGATCATGCTGTCGGCGCAGCTCTTGCCGGGGTCGCCGATGGCGATCCCAACGGACGCCCCGATGACGACCCGGTGGCCCTCGATGATATAGGGCCTCGAGACCTGGTCGATGAGCGTCCGGGCAAGGCTTTCGAGGAGGCCGGTTTCGACCGTCCCGGGGAGAACGGCCTTGAACTCGTCGCCCCCGAGCCGGCCAACCTGGCCATGGTCGCCCATCACCGATTTCAAGCGCTCGGCGACCTGGCGGAGCAGTGCATCGCCGATCGGGTGGCCAAGCGTGTCGTTGACGTTCTTGAACCGGTCGAGGTCGATCAGGAACAAGGAGCAGCCCTTGCGGCGGTAGGCGGCGTTGCGCAGCGCCTCGTCCAGCGTCTGGCGCATCAGCGCACGGTTGGGGAGCCCGGTAAGAGAATCGAAGCGGGCAAGCCGCGCCACTTCCTGCTCGGTTCGTCGCTGCTCGGTAAGGTCGGTGCCGATCCCGCGGAAACCGAGGAAGCGGCCCCGCTCGTCGAACAGCGGGTTACCCGACAGCGACCAGTGGATGTCGTCGTCGCTCGCCGCGCGGACGATGACGTCGCTGAACGGGAAGCGGGCCGACAGGTGGAAACCAAGGGTCCTTTCCTCGCGAAGGCTGTCCGATGACCCGGCGTCGACGGATAACAGGTCGGTGAACTGCCTTCCAAGCAGGTCGCCGGGCTCGCAGTTGAAATCGTCGGCAAGCTGCTGGGAGACGTAGGACAGGGTCCCAAGATTATTGGTTTCCCAGAACCAGCCGCGCCCGCTGTTCTCGAACTCGTCGACGAACTGGAGCGCCTTCCTTGCCTGTGCTTCAAGCCGGAGCCTTGCCCGGGCGTTGGTGATGACCGTCCGGGCGCTCGCGATCGAATAGGCGATGTTGATGGTCGCGAGGAAGGCGATCCCGGCAAGCACCTGCGGTTGCCGGGTGACGGCGAGGGCTCCTGCGATCGCGACCAGCGCGTTGACGATCGCGACGGGCGGCGAGGAAATGGAGACGATCGTTGCAGCGCCGAGGCCGGCACCGAAGGCGAGCGCGGTAAAGCCGATCGCGGTCTCGCCGCTGTCGCTCAGGCTGAGGCCAAACAGCATCCAAAGGGCGCCGCTTAGCCCGATATAGGCGCAGAGGATCCGGGCCATCACCCTTGGCGCCAGGCCAATGCGATCGCGGTGGCGCATCAGGACCAGCATCAGCGCGTCGAGAAGCACCGCTGCAATGACCGGGACGAGGGGAGCTGTATCGAAAATATTGCCCGGATGCATGAGGATGCAGGCAAGGCCCCACACCAGGTGGGTCGCTCCAAGCAGGGCAGGCGCAAGCTCGAACATGGCGACGCGCTGCGCCGCCAGATTCTCGTGATCCCCGGTGTCGGCCACCCTCAGGTCGAACGTCAGCGCGTCCTTGACCGAAGCCCGATCATTGATTCCTTCACCGTCGGAAACGGCGAACCGAGCCCTGCGCATTCCCCTTTGACACTCCCTTGAGTGTCCCGGGGTTAACGGGAAAGGATTAACGCAATGTCAAATGCACGGCGTTTTTCACGCGTTAACCCTGTTCCTCCGGAAGGAAATCGGGCACCGATAGATAGCGCTCGCCGGTATCGTAATTGAACCCGAGAATCCGCGGCTTTTGGCCAAGCTCGGCAATCTTCTGGCCGATCGCGGCGAGGGTCGCTCCCGACGACATTCCGACCAGGAGCCCTTCTTCGCGCGCCGAGCGACGGGCCATTTCCTTGGCATCTTCCGGTGTCACCTGGATCGTTCCGTCCAGCACCGACACGTCGAGGTTGGTGGGGATGAACCCTGCTCCAATGCCCTGGATCGGGTGCGGGCCGGGCTCGCATCCCGAGATCACCGCGGAAAGCGTCGGCTCGACGGCAAAAACCTTTAGCGAGGGCCAGCTTTTCTTGAGCACCCTTGCGCAGGCCGTGATGTGGCCCCCGGTTCCGACGCCGGTGACGAGGATATCGAGCGGCTCGTCGGCAAAGTCCGCAAGGATTTCTGCAGCAGTGGTCCGTGCATGGACCTCCACATTGGCAGGGTTGTCGAACTGCTGCGGCATCCACGACCCCGGGATCTGGTCGATGATTTCCTGCGCCCGGGCGATCGATCCCTTCATGCCTTTCTCGCGCGGCGTCAGGTCGAACTCCGCGCCATAGGCCAGCATCAGCCGCCGGCGCTCGACCGACATGCTGTCGGGCATCACCAGGATCAGCCGATAGCCCTTCACGGCTGCGACCATCGCAAGGCCAATCCCGGTATTGCCGCTTGTCGGCTCGACGATCACGCCCCCGGGCTTCAGCTTGCCGCTGCGTTCGGCATCCTCCACCATCGCCAGCGCGATCCGGTCCTTGATCGAGCCGCCCGGGTTGGAACGTTCCGACTTGATCCAGACTTCGGCCTGGTCGCCGAACAGCCGGTTCAACCGGATGTGCGGGGTGTTGCCGATCGTCTCAAGGATGCTGGCAGCCTTCATTAACGTTCTCCTTCGGGGGGACTGGAACATCGGGACGGCGATGTCTGGTTACAAGTTTTCAGGCGCCGCCGGCGATCGCTGCTTCGTCCGGGATTGATTCGGCGACCTCGAAGCTTCGGGCCTGCCGAAGCTGCGGAAACCAGACCGCCCACAAGAGGGTGACCGCAATCGCGGCAATGCCGCCGGCGACGGTCGCTGCCACCGGGCCGAACAGCGCGGCGGTAAAGCCGCTCCTCGTCTCGCCGAGCTCGTTGGAGGCAGAGATGGCAAGCGTCGAGGCAGCGGCAACCCGGCCTCGCATCTCGTCGGGCGTGTAGAGCTGGATCAGCGACTGGCGGATATAGACCGAGAACATGTCGGCGGCGCCGAGCAGCGCAAGCATCGAAAGCGAAAGGGCATAGGAAGTGGATATGCCGAATATCGCGGTCGCCGCGCCGAACACGACCACGGCGGCAAGCATCTTGACGCCGACGTTGGTCCTGAGCGGCCTGATCGAGAAGTAGATCGCCGTCAGCGTCGCGCCGACCGCGGGCGCCGCCCGGAGCGGGCCGAGACCGTCCGCCCCGACGTGGAGGATGTCGCGGGCGTACAGCGGCAGCATGGCGATGGCGCCGCCGAGGAGAACCGCGAACAAATCGAGGGTGATCGCGCCCAGCACCAGCCGGTTGCGCCGGACATAGGATAATCCGTCAACCATCTGCCGCCACGGGCTGCCGGGCTTGATCGCGGTCTGCGCAAGAGGCCCGATGGTGAACAGGCAGGCGGTCGAAAAGGCAAACAGGAGCGCGCTCAGTGCATAGGGAAAATGCGGCGTCATGTCATAAAGGACGCCGCCGAGCGCCGGACCCGCAATGGCGCCCGCCTGCCAGGCCGTCGAGCTTAGCGCGATCGCGTTGGGAAGGATTGCCCGGGGGACGAGGTTGGGGGCCATGGCGCCGAGCGCTGGACCCGCGAAAGCCCGCGCCACGCCGAGGAGAGCGGCGACGCTGAACAGGATGGGAAGCGTTATGAACCCGCCGAAGGTCGCTGCGAAAAGGATGAGGGCGCAGGCCAGCTCGAGCATGATGACGGCGCGGGCGATATGACGCCGGTCAAGCCGGTCGGCGGCCCAGCCGCTGATGGGCGTCAGCAGGAACAAGGGGACGAACTGGACCAGCCCGATCAGCCCGAGCTGGAAGGCGGCATCCCTGATGTCCATGGTTTCGCGGGCCATGTCATAGACCTGCCAGCCAATGACGATGACCATTGCCATCTGGCCGATGGTGGTCGTCAACCGCGCCAGCCAGAACGCCCGGAAGTCGGCAATTTGAAGCGGCTCGGGGATCAGCGACATGGCGGCGCGGTAGCGAGGGGAATGGCGCTAGGCAATGGAGTGGCGGCCCGCTAGCAACAGGACCCATGGCCAAGCTCAAGCGCGTCTACACATGCCAGGCATGCGGTTCGGAGCATCACCGCTGGCAGGGACAATGCCCTGACTGCTCCGAGTGGAACACGCTCGTCCAGGAAGCCGCCGCCCCCAGCGTCTTCTCGGCGCGCCATGATCTCAGCAGCGGCGGCCGGCCGGTTGAACTGAGCGGCCTCGACGCCCTCGTGGCGCTTCCCGAGCGGCTGATGACCGGTATTGCCGAGTTCGACCGGGCGGTGGGCGGCGGCATTGTCCCTGGTTCGGCGCTCCTGCTTGGCGGCGACCCTGGCATCGGCAAGTCCACCCTCCTGCTGCAGGTTGCCTCCCGGCTCGCGGCGTCCGGCCGCGACGTCGTCTACGTGTCGGGCGAGGAAGCCGCCGACCAGGTGAGGCTTCGTGCCATAAGGCTCGGCATCGGCGGATCGCCGGTGAAGCTCGCCGCGGCGACATCGGTCCGCGACATCCTGACCACGGTCAGCCAGGGACGGCCGCCGGCGCTGCTGGTGATCGACTCCATCCAGACGATGCACAGCGACCTCATCGAGGGAGCGCCGGGAACGGTCAGCCAGGTCCGCGCCTCGGCGCAGGAGCTGGTCCGCTTCGCCAAGGAACATGGAACCGCGCTGATGCTCGTTGGCCATGTCACCAAGGACGGGACCATCGCTGGCCCGCGCGTACTCGTGCACATATTCGACACGGATCCTGGGTGTGAAGGCGTGCGCAGCCGCCAGTCCACGAATCTCCGCTGTGCAAGGCCCCCGCGGCCTCGAGCACATGGTCGACACGGGGCGGGGTCTCGAAGGGGAGAGCAGCCACCAGATCAGGATCCCCCGCGCTGCAGAGCGCCGCTTCGGCGGCACCGACGAGATCGGCGTCTTCGCGATGGAGGGCGGCGGGCTGGTCGAGGTTCCCAATCCATCGCTCCTGTTCCTCACCCAGCGCGGCGAAGGCGTCAGCGGCACCAGCGTGTTCCCGGCGCTGGAGGGAACCCGGCCGGTCCTGGTCGAGATCCAGGCGCTGACGGTCCGCCTCGCGAGCGGTGCAACTCCCCGCAGGGCAGCGGTGGGATGGGACAGCGGCCGGCTGGCGATGATCCTCGCCGTCCTGGAGGCGCGGTGCGGCATCAGCTTTGCAACCGCGGAGGTCTATCTCAACATTGCCGGCGGCTATCGCCTCGGTGACCCGGCGGCCGACCTCGCGGTCGCGGCCGCCCTGGTCTCGGCGCTGAGCGAGCGGCCCGTGCCGCAGGATACGGTGGTGCTCGGCGAAATCGCCCTGTCGGGGGAAGTCCGGCCGGTTGCCCATGCCGGCCTTCGTCTCCGCGAATCCGCCAAGCTCGGGTTCGAGAGCGCCTGGGTGCCGGGCGGGACCGAGGGACCGGACGGCATCTCGATCGCGCGTTTCGGGCGGCTGAAGGAGCTGGTCGACCGCATTCTCGGACGCTAGGGGACTGGCGAAACAGGCCGGCGGTCGCTAGCGACGCTGGGCAATGACCGCGCTCGATATCTTTGTCATCCTGCTGCTTGGTGGTGCAGCGCTGGTCGGGTTCGTCCGCGGCTTTACCCACGAGATTCTCTCGCTGGCGGCCTGGGTGGTCGGCATCGCGGCGTTGAAGCTGTTCCACGGCCCGCTGCACGAGCGGCTGATCGACCCGGTGGGTACGAGCGCCGGTGCAAGCGTCCTTGCCTTCGCGCTGCTGTTCGTCCCGGCCTATGTCGCGGTGAAGCTCTTCGCCCGGGCGGTCGGCGGCAGGGCTCGCCGCTCCATGCTGGGGCCGGTGGACCGTCTGCTCGGCGGCGGGTTTGGAATGTTGAAAGGCCTGGTCGGCGCCACCCTGTTCTTCCTCCTCGCCAACCTCGTCACCGACATGATCTATGGCGGCGACGCGGACCGGCCCGAGTGGATGACGCAATCGCGCAGCTATGCGCTTCTCAACGCGACCGGCCGGGCGGTGGTCGACTGGGTCGAGACCCGCCGCGAGGGAGACGAAGCCAGGTGATCCGCCTTTACGACACGATGCACAGGGAAAAGCGGCCGTTCGTTCCGCTGAACCCGCAGCGGATCACCATGTATGTCTGTGGTCCGACGGTTTACGGCCGGGCCCATATCGGCAACGCGAGGCCGGCGGTCGTGTTCGACACGCTCGCCCGGCTCATCCGCCACGAGTTCGGCGAGCAGAGCCTCGTCTACGCCCGCAATGTCACCGACGTCGATGACAAGATCATCAATGCCGCGCGCGACGAAGGGCTCGACCCGGCGGAGATTTCCCAGCGCTACGAGCGCTTCTACCTCGAGGACATGGGAGCGCTTGGCGTTCGTCCGCCGGATATAGCGCCGCACGCCACCCAGGAAATCGCGGCGATGATCGCCATGATCGCCGAGCTGGTGGAAAAGGGCCACGCCTATGAAGCCGGGGGCCATGTGCTGTTCCACGTGCCGAGCGATCCCGATTATGGCGCGCTGTCCCGCCGCGACCGGGAAGCGATGCTGGCAGGAGCGCGGGTCGAGGTTGCGCCCTACAAGCGCGACCCGGCGGACTTCGTCCTGTGGAAGCCAAGCGACGAGGGGGTGATCGGCTGGGATAGCCCCTGGGGTCGCGGGCGGCCCGGCTGGCACGTCGAATGCTCGGCGATGATCCGGGCGCATCTCGGCGAGACCATCGACATACACGGCGGCGGCCTCGACCTCATCTTCCCGCACCACGAGAACGAGATCGCCCAGAGCCGATGCGCGCACAACGGCGTTCCGCTCGCCCGCTTCTGGCTGCACAACGGGTTCGTCGACATGGCTTCCGAGAAAATGTCGAAGAGCCTTGGAAACGTCGTCACCGTCGACCAGCTGCTCGAAGCAGGCCATCGCGGCGAAGTCTTAAGGCTTGCGCTGCTTTCAACCCATTATCGCCAGCCGCTCCCCTGGACAGACCAGCTCGTCCAGCAAAGCAGGGCGACTCTCGACCGGCTCTACCGCGCCGCGGGCGATGCCGCCCCTGGCGCGGTTGACGAGGGCGTTCTCGACGCGCTTGGCGACGACCTCAACACCCCGCTGGCGCTCGCGCGGCTTTCGGCTCTCGAGGATCCCGGCCGGATCCGTGCATCCGCGCAGCTGCTTGGCCTTCTTGGAATGACGAGCGACGCATGGTTCAGGGGCGAGGGCGATTCGGGCGCAATCGAAGCCCTCATCGCGGCCAGGGCCGAGGCCAAGAAGCTTCGGGACTTTGCCGAGGCCGACCGGATCCGCGAGCAATTGCGCAGCGAGGGCATCATGTTGGAAGACGGGCCCGGCGGCACCACATGGCGCCGGGAATGAGCCAAGAGCTTTACACCCGCGATATATTGCGCCTCGCGAGCGCCATTCCTGGCCATGTGCGCTTCGACGAGCTCGAGGGAGCGTTGGAGCGCCGCTCGCCGACCTGCGGCAGCCGGATGAGGATGCTGGTGGAGCTGGACGGCGAGGGCAGGGTTCAGGGACTGACGCAGTCGGTCGAGGCATGTGCCTTCGGCCAGGCAGCCGCCGCCCTGATGGGCGCGGCTGCGGCCGGCCGCAATGCCGAGGAAATGAGGCGCGCGCTTGACGGCATTTCCTCTTGGCTGCGCGGAGATGACGACGCCGAAGCGAGCTGGCCGGGGCTCGAGGTCTTGCGCCCCGCGCGAAGCCGCACGGGAAGGCACGGCGCCATATTGCTGCCGTTCCAGCTGCTCCTGGCGGCGATCGAGGAGCGGCGGTGACGATCGAGGGCCACGGCGCGGACGCGACCGGGGCCCTGCTCCAGAGCGGCGCGATCATGCTCGGGACGGCGCTCGTCTTCGTGACGCTGTTCCGCAAGCTCAAGCTCGGAGCGACGCTCGGCTATATCGTCGGGGGCGTTCTTATCGGCCCGCACCTGCTCGCGCTGGTCGAGGATCCCGAGGAGCTTTCAAGCCTTTCGGAGATCGGCATCGCGCTCCTCCTCTTCATCATCGGCCTCGAACTTCGTCCACGGCGCCTCTGGCGGCTGAGGAACGACATATTCGGGCTGGGCCTTGCCCAGGTCGTGCTTTGCGGCCTGATGCTCAGCATTTTCATTCACCTCGCGCTCGATGTCACGCCGGCGGCGTCGCTCGCCATTGGCCTTCCCCTGGCGCTCTCCTCGACCGCCCAGGTGCTGCCGATGCTCCGCGCCAACCGCGAGCTCAACACGCCGCAGGGCGAACGGGCCTTTTCGATCCTCCTGTTCCAGGACCTGTCGATTGTCCCGATGATCACGATCATCGCGGCGATGTCGCGCGCACCGCCCGATCCAAGCGATCCGGGCGGGGCGGTCCTCGCGCTCTACACGGTGCTTGCCATCACCGGGCTGGTCCTTGCCGGCAGGTGGATCCTCAACCCGATGTTCCGGCTGATCGGGCGACTGGGCGAGCGCGAGCTGTTCATCGTCGCCGGGCTCTTCTCCGTCATTGCCGCCGCCGCGCTGATGCACCTCCTCGGACTCTCGGTGGCGCTGGGCGCGTTTGTCGCCGGCGTGATGCTCGCCGAGTCGCCCTATCGCCATGAGCTTGAAAGCGATGTCGAGCCCTTCCGCTCGATATTGCTGGGTCTCTTCTTCCTCTCGGTTGGAATGATGCTCGACCTCTCGGTCGTCGCGTCGCGGCCGCTGCTGGTGATCGGGGTCGCAGCGGCCCTCATTGTCATCAAGGCCGTGATTATCGCGGGCCTTGCACGCGCTTTTGGCAACAGCTGGCCGATAAGCCTGAGGCTCGGCCTGCTGCTGAGCCAGGCCGGCGAATTTGCGTTCGTCCTGTTCACGCAGGCAACGCAGGCGCAGCTGATCCTTCCCGAGGCGGCATCGCTGTTCGGCGCCGTCGTCACCCTGTCGATGGCATCGACGCCCTTCCTGATGCGGCTCGCGGACCGGCTCGGCGAGCGCGAGGAAGCAGCGGCGGAAGGGCTGGAAGGCCCCGAGAAATCCCCCGAGACGAGCGTCATCGTCGTTGGCTATGGCCGTTTCGGGCAGACCGCTGCCCAGATGCTGATGGCAAAGGGGGTCGGGGTCACCCTCATCGATTCCGAGCCGGCGATGATCGAGACTGCCGGGAGCTTCGGCACCAAGGTCTTCTATGGCGATGGCATGAGGCTCGACCTGCTTCGCCTCGCCGGCGCGGAAACCGCCAAGGCGATATTGTTCTGCAACGACAATCGCGGCGGCCAGCTGACCCGCGACGCGGTGAGGCGGGTACTCGAGGCATTTCCCCAGGCCTCGGTCCTGGTCCGCGCCTATGACCGCGTTCACCTCATGACGTTCGATGGGCTCGACATCGCCTTTGCCCAGCGCGAGATGTTCGAAAGCGCGGTGCGCATGGGCCGGGCCGCCCTCGAAGCCATCGGGCTGAAGCCCGAGGAGGTCGACGAGGTCGATTTCGAATATCGGCTTCGCGATTGCGAGCGTCTCGAGCTTCAGTCCTCGTCGGGCGACCTTAAGGCCGGTATCGAGCGGTCGTTCGGGCCCGAGCGGGCGCTTGGTGAAAGGGAAGACTGACCGCTCGGCATCCCGCAACCGTGCGGGAGCCCGCCTCAACCTGCCCGGTCGAGGAAATCGGCAACCGCGCGCCGGTCGACCTCGGGTTCGAGGAATGCACGGCCGATCCCCCGGACAAGCACAAGCGCCAGCCTGTCACCGGAAGCCTTCTTGTCGCGGGACATCCATTCGACGAGGCGCGAGCCGCGTCCCGCCTGGCCGATCGACGACAGCCGGCTCGGAAGGCCGCAGCCCTCGAGGTGGGCAGCGACCCGCTTGGCATCTTCCGGCGGGCAAAGGCCGCGCTCGGCGGAAAAGCGGAATGCAAGCGCCATCCCGAGCGCGACGGCCTCGCCGTGAAGGAGGTTGCCAAGACCCGCCTCGGACTCGATCGCGTGGCCGAACGTATGGCCGAGGTTCAGAAGCGCGCGCTTTCCCGACCGGTCGTCGACATCGCCGGCGATCAGCCGGGCCTTGGCCCGGATCGCCGTCGAGATGGCATGGTCCCGAAGGTCCGGGTGGCCGGCAAGCAGCCCCCTGCCATTGGCCTCGCACCAGGCGAAGAAGGAAGGATCGTCGATCAGCCCATATTTGACGACCTCGGCATAGCCGCCGCGAAGCTGGCGGTCGTCGAGCGTGTCGAGCAGGGAAGGGTCGGCGATGACCAGCCTCGGCTGGTAGAAGATGCCGACGAGGTTCTTCTCGCCAAAGGCATCGATGGCGGTCTTCCCCCCGACTGCGCTGTCGGCCTGCGCCAGCAGGGTCGTCGGGATGTGGATGACGGGGCAGCCGCGCTTGAACAGCCCGGCTGCAAGCCCCGCGAGATCGCCGACGCTTCCCCCGCCGACCGCGACGACCGGCGTTTCGCGGTCCGCACCGCGCGCGGCGAAGGCTGAAAGCAGGTCGTGAAGCTGCTGCCAGTCCTTGGCAGCCTCGCCTTCCGGCACGAGGATGGGCTCGGCGCCAAGCGCCTCTGCTATCCTTGCGCCGTGGATCCCGAAAACCCTCGGTTCGCTGACCATGATGGGCCGGGCGCGCGGGAAGAGGTCGGCAATGCGCTCGATGCCCGATGCGACCGGGCCAACGATGACTTCGTAGCTCGACGTCGGAAAGGCAATCCGGATTGCGGTCATCGGGCAAGATGCTCCTCGATCGCGGCGACGATCGCCTCGACCACCTGGCCATGGCTGCCATTGCCGCTGCGAATATGGATGAGCGCTTCCGAGTACATCGCCCCCCGCTGCTCGGCGAGGCGCGCAAGCGTCTCGGCCCGGTTGCCCTTGCGAAGCAGCGGGCGATTGTTGCGGCGCCCCGTGCGTTCGGCCAGCACCTCTATGGGCGCGTCGAGCCAGACGGTGATGGCGCGTTCCCTCAGGAGCGCCCTCGTGTCCGGGTCCATGAAGGCGCCGCCGCCGGTCGCGATCACCTTGACGCTTCCGTCGATCAGCCGCGCAACGAGCCGTTTCTCGCCGTCGCGGAAATCCTGCTCGCCATAGCGTTCGAAAAGTTCCGCCGTGGTGGTGCCCGACGCTTCCTCGATCGCGACATCGCTGTCGACGAACTGGAGATGCAGGCGGCGCGCGAGCCGGCGGCCGATGGTCGACTTTCCTGCGCCCATCAGCCCCACCAGCACGATCGGCCGATCCAGTCTCTCGATCACCTTGGGCACGGCGAGGGGCTATACATAGAGGCTCATCGTCGGGCAAAAGCCTTTCAACAATCGGAATCGACGGAGCCAAAATGCCACGTGGGCTGATCTACCTTATCCTTGTCATTCTCCTGGTCGTGGGCGGGATCTACCTGCTTTCGCGAAGCGCCGAGGAAGTCCCGGTGCAGACCATAGAGGCAAATGTCGCCGCCGATGATGCCGCCAATTAAAAGGATCCTGGCAGGCGGGGCCGCGCTCGCGCTCGTCCTCGCGCTGCCGGCCATCGCCCAGGACCAGCCGGAATCGATTCTCCCGCCGGGCTTTGGTGACCCGGCGACTCCATCGCCGACCCCCTCGCCGACACAATCGCCGGTCACCAACGAGGCTCGGCCATCGACCCGCGCCCCGGCGGAAAGCCAGTCGGGTGAGGATGGCAGGATCGAAGTGACCGATCTCCTCTCGGCGCTCGACGACCTCGTCTCCGAGACGCCGCGCCGGCAGGTCGAATATCCGCAGCGCGCAAGGCGCGACGCTGCCTTGGCCGGCGCGCTCGACCCGGCTGCCGCCGGCCTGCCTGCCCGTCCCTGGGGCGCGGCGAGCGGCAAGGCGCTCCAGGTGCTGATGCGCCGGATGGACACGCCGCTGGCATCGCGATGGGCTCATATCGCGCTTCGAAACCTGCTGCTTGCAAGCGCCAGGGCGCCAGCCGACATCCATCCCGTCGACTGGGCCGCCGAGCGCGCATGGCTGCTGCTGAGGATGGGCGAGGCCGACGCTGCAAGGCTTCTCGTGGCAAGCGTCGACAGCGACCGCTTCACTCCCAAGATGCAGCAGGTCGCTCTCCAGTCGGCGCTTGCGACCGGCGATCCCTCGGCGATGTGCCCGGTCGAGCCGCGCCTGTCGCGGATCGAACCCCGGGTCGCGCCGCTGGTCACGGCGATCTGTGCCTCGCTTTCCGGCGAATCCGAACGCGCTGCCGCCGATATCGAGGCCGCGCGCCGTCGAGGCAGGCTCAGCACGATCGACATAGCGCTTGCCGACAAGGTGGTCGGGGCAGCCGCGGAAACCGCGCGCGCGGTGACGATCGAATGGGAGCCGGTCGAGGATCTCAACAGCTGGCGCTTCGGGCTTTCCACGGCGACGGCGATGATGCCGCCCGAGCGGCTCATCAATGCCGCGAGCTTAAGGACCCAGGCCTGGCTCGCCCGCTCGCCGATGTTCCCGGCGACCCAGAAGATGCGCTTCGCGCGCAGCGCCGCAGGGCTCGGCGTCTTTTCGAGCCAGGCGCTCATCGACCTTTATGCCGCCGCCTATGACGCGACCGATCCCGACGCGCTCGGCGATACCGAGGCATGGCAGCTTCGCCTTGCCTATATCGGCCGGGACCAGGATGCCCGGCTTTCCGCGATGCGGACCATCTGGGGCAATGCCCAGTCGCCGCTCGATCGCATGGCGACGCGCGTGCTCCTGTCCCGGGCGGCACGCCATGTCGTTCCCGACGCAAAGATCCAGTCGGACGCGCCCAATCTGGTCGCCTCGCTTTTCGCAGGCGGTTTCGACCGGGAGGCGGCCCGCTGGACGAGGGTCCTCGGCGACATGGACAATGAGGCGGCGGACATTTCCTGGGCGATGCTGGCGCTCGGCGCACCCGATGGCGGGGCCCCCGAGATCGACTCCGGAAGGATCGAGGATTTTGCCGACCGCGACCAGAGCGAGAACCGGCAGCGAACCGCGCTGCTGGTGGCCGGCCTTGCCGGGCTCGGCCGGATCGACCCTGAAACCGCCGGAAGGTTCAACCGCGCCTATCGGCTTGGCCTCGGCGGCGAGACCGGCTGGACCCGGACCATCGACGGGGCGATGCGGCGCCGCCAGGCGGGCACGTCGATCCTCTTGACCGCGAGCGCGCTCCAGGGCCGCAGTTTCGAGAATGTCGAGCCGATCTATCTTTTCCACTCGGTCAACGCGCTCCGGCGTACCGGCCAGGAATATCTTGCCCGGATGATCGCTGCAGAGGCCCTGGCACGGACGTGAGCCCCGGCGACCATGCGCTGGTCGATCGATTCTGCGACATGATGGCCGCGGAAGTCGGCGCTGCCCGCAACACGCTGCTTGCCTATCGCCGGGACCTCGAAGCCGCCGCGACCACGATCGGCTCGCTCGAAAGCGCTGGGAAGGAAGAGCTGTCACGGCTCGGCGAAGCCTGGGTCTCCCTTGCGCCCTCGACGGTCGCCCGGCGGTCGGCGGCGCTCCGTCGCTTCTTTGGCTTCCTGTTCGACGAGGGTATCCGGCCCGATGACCCGTCCGCGGCGCTTCCGGCGCCGCGCCTGGAGCGGCCGCTGCCGCGTATCCTCGACACCGGGGAGGTTGAAAATCTGTTCGCGCTGGTCGAGGAGCGCGCCTCCAGCGGCGAGCCGCTGGCGCTGCGCAACCTTGCACTCCTCGAACTACTCTATGGCTCGGGCCTTCGGGCCACGGAGCTCGTGTCGCTTCCGCGCCGCGCGGTCCGGCCGGGCCAGCCCTTCCTCATGCTTCGCGGCAAGGGGGGCAAGGAAAGGCTCGTGCCGGTTTCAGAGCGCGCGGCCGACGCCGTCACGAAATGGCTGGTGCATGTGCCGGGAGACAGCTCCTGGCTCTTCCCGGGAGGCAAGTCGCACCTCAGCCGCGTGCGCCTGTTCCAGCTGGTGCGGGCGATGGCCGGCGAGGCCGGCATATCTCCAGACCGGGTCAGCCCCCACGTCCTCAGGCACGCCTTCGCGACCCACCTGCTGGCAGGTGGCGCCGACCTGAGGGCGCTCCAGTCGCTCCTCGGCCATGCCGACATCGCGACCACCCAGATCTACACCCATGTCGATTCCGCCCGGCTCGTGGAACTGGTCAATTCGCGGCACCCGCTTGCAACCGACCATCGTTGACGAAGGGCGTCTCGCCGCTTACCCCGCCGCGCCAGATGCAGACCTATCTAGAATTTGAAAAGCCGATCGCAGCGCTTGACCAGCGGATCGCCGAGCTTCGCGACACGGCAAGCGCCGGCGAGATCGACATCCAGCCCGAGGTGGCAAAGCTCGAGGCCAAGTCGGAAAAGCTGCTTCGCGACACTTATGCGAAGCTCAGCCCCTGGCAGAAGACCCAGGTTGCCCGCCATCCGGAGCGACCGCACTTCAGGCATTATGTGGCCGGGATCGCGGAAGATTTCATGCCGCTCGCGGGCGACCGTGCATTTGCCGACGATCCCGCGATCATCGGCGGCCTGGCGCGCATCGACGGGAGGCGGGTCCTCCTGATCGGCCATGAAAAGGGCGACGATACCGCGAGCCGGCTGCGCCATAATTTCGGGATGGCCAAGCCGGAAGGGTATCGCAAGGCGATCCGCCTGATGCAGCTGGCCGACCGCTTCGGCCTGCCGGTCGTCAGCCTCGTCGATACCTCGGGTGCATTTCCGGGCGTCCAGGCCGAGGAGCGGGGCCAGGCGGAGGCAATCGCACGCTCCACCGAGCAGTGCCTTGCGCTCGGCGTTCCAATGATCGCGGCGGTGGTCGGAGAAGGCGGCTCGGGCGGCGCCGTTGCGATTGCAGCGGCCAACCGTGTCCTGATGTTCGAGCATGCCGTCTATTCGGTCATTTCGCCCGAGGGCTGCGCCTCGATCCTGTGGCGGACTGCGGACAAGGCAGCGGACGCGGCCGAGGCGATGCGCGTCACTGCCAGTGATCTCCAGTCGCTCGGCGTCGTTGACCGGGTCGTGCCCGAACCGCTCGGCGGTGCGCACCGCAATCCCCCGGAGGCGATCGCCTCTCTGAAGGCCGCCATCGGCGAGGAGCTGGACGGGCTTTCCGCGCTTGGGCGCGCTGAACTCCTCGAGCAACGCCGCCGGAAGTTCCTCGCGGTCGGCTAGGGCGCTTCGCCGGAACCAGACCCATTCGACTTTTGTTCATCGAAGCGAAATCGAAAACGGGTGATGGAGTAGCCATGCGAACGACGCTTGCCCTTGTCGCCGCAGCAGCGGTTGCAGTGACGCCGGCCCTCGCGCAACGGGGATCCACCAGCCTCAATCCGCGCGACATCCAGGAAGCCGCCCGCCAGCATCCCGAGATCGTCGAGGAGTTTGGCGGCGAGCTGGCCGGTAACAGGGCAGCCTATGTGCAGGAGATCGGGCGACGCGTCGCGGCCTATTCCGGCACTGCCAACCCGGGGCAGGTCTACCGCTTTACCGCCCTCAACAGCGCGGTCGAGAATGCCTTCGCGGTGCCCGGCGGCTACGTTTACATCACGCGCCAGCTGATGGGCATCATGAACGACGAGTCCGAGCTCGCATTTGTCGTCGGCCATGAAACCGGCCACATCGCGGCAAACCATCACCAGCAGCGGCGATCGGCCCAGACCTCGAGTGCCATATGGGGCGTGCTTGGCCAGATCCTCGGCGCCGTCGTCGGCAACAATGCCTTTGGCGGCCTCATTTCCCAGAGCGCCCAGCAATTTTCCAAGATCCGGCTGCTGAGCTTCAGCCGCGACCAGGAATATCAGGCCGATCTTCTCGGGATCCGCTACATGGCCGCCGCCGGCTACGACCCGGCCGGGAGCGCGACCATGCTCGCCCAGCTCACCCGCTCGGCTGCGCTCGAGGCGCGGATCCAGGGCAAGCAGAACCGGTCGACCCCGGAGTGGGCGAGCACTCACCCGCTTAACGAAAATCGCATGGCGCAGGCCGCCCAGCTGGTTCGGCAGACGGGGCGGACCGGGCAGGGCCTTCGCAACCGCGATGCCTTCCTAGCCAGGATCGACGGCCTGATCGTCGACGATGACCCCGAGCAGGGCGTCATCGACGGACGAAGCTTCACCCACCCCGACCTTCGCCTGCAGTTCACGGTCCCGACCGGCTTCCTGATGCAGAACGGCACCCGCGCGGTGACGATCCAGGGCTCGGCCGGACAGGCCCAGTTCTCCGGCGGGCGCTATACCGGCTCGATCGACGACTATATCCGCCAGGTGCTCCGCGCGATTAGCGGCGACAGGGTCCAGATCGCGCTCGGGCCGATCCAGAGGACAAGGGTGAATTCCATCCCCGCCAGCTATGTCGTCGGCCGCGCCAGCACTTCTTCAGGAGCAGTGGACGTCGGTGTCTTTGCCTACCAGTGGGACGCCGACACCATCTATCACTTCGTCACCCTTGCCCGCGGCGGGCAGGGGTTCGGGCCGTTCGGCTCCATGTTCAATTCGCTGCGGAGGATCAGCCCCTCCGAGGCCGCGTCAATTCGCCCGCGGGTTCTCGACGTGGTGACGGTCCGGCGCGGCGACACGATCCAGTCGCTGGCGCGCCGGATGGCCTATCGCGATTTTCAGCTGGAACGGTTCCTCGCGCTGAACGGGCTCGCGGCGAACAGCCGCCTGGCGCCCGGCCAGAAGGTCAAGCTCGTGGTTCATGGGGATCGCCCCCGGCGCTAGCGCCGGTTCACATGGATTCCGCGACGCGGTTATCCAGTCTTCCCCACATGCCGTTCGATCCGCCCCCAAGTGCCTTCATGCCGCTGATGGCGGCAACGGCAATGAGCGCGGCGATCAGTCCATATTCAATTGCGGTCGCACCACGCTTGTCCAGGCGCAGGCGACGCAGCAGCCGGATAGCGAGCACGCCACCCTCCTCTGGTCTTGGTCCACGAAGGCAAGATTATCGGGGGGATGATTAAAGATTCGTTCCTGTAACGAGGTTAATACCGCGCTTGCCGCATTTATATCCGCCACCCGAGGAAATGGAGAATTTCCACCATCTCCTCGACGCGCCCCTCGTGGCCGCGCTCGTCGAAGGCGCGCCGCACCGCGGCAGCTTCCGCCCTGCCCAATGCGCCGGGCCGGCTGGCGAGCACCGAGGTTGCGCCCATTGCCCTCAGGTCCCGGACAAGTTCGTCGAGGCTCGCGTAACGCAGCGCCACCCGGTCGATATCGACGACCTGCATCCCGAAACCGGCTGCAAGGAGCAGGCCGGCAAGCGAATTCGGCTCGATCCTCGGGTGGGCGCGCGCAACCACCCGGCCGACACTTCGGCCGGCATCGATGAGGGAAGCCCGAAGTGCCGGAAGGCTGTTGCCGCCAGCGATGGCCCCGATAAGCGGTGAATCGGGTTTCAGCGCCCGGTTGAGGAGCTGGAACGCGAGCGGAAGGTCGTTCACCGTGTCGAGCGTCCCGACGGCAAGGCACAGGTCGTATCGCTCCGCGCCGAAGTCGAACCGGTCCTCCTCTACCTGGATCCCGCCCGCCCGGGCGGCAAAGGCCTGGCCGGGATCGACCACGTCGATCTTGGCTGCGAACTGGCCGAGGAGAGCGGGCCAGGCGGGGGAGGGACAGCCGACAAGCAGGGCGTGGTCAAAGCTGCGCGGGATGTCGCGAAGCCGGTCAAGGCAGTCTTCGAATGCCCGGTCCAGCAGGAACATTTCCGGCCCGATGCTCGCGGCGCGGTCACGACGGATTGCCCGGAGGCGGCGATCGAAAAGGTCTTTGGTCACGGGGCGGCTTGTGCGGCGGGACAGGCCCGGCGGCAAGGGCGGCGCTCCTTCAGGGCAGCGGCGGGCCGGGTCCGAAGGGCGGGCGGCCGGGTGGGCTGGCGGGTCAAGCAGTGGTTCGCCCGCGACTGGTCATGCGTTAAACCTTGACGGCGAATCATCCGTTGATGGAGCAGCAAAGTTGGCTCGGGTTGAAATCTATACGAAGGCGACATGCGGTTTTTGCATCCGCGCGAAGAAGCTTCTCGAGATGAAGAAGGTCGACTTCGAGGAATATCCGGTCGACAGTGGCGGCGAAAAAAGGGCCGAGATGATCGAGCGGGCAGGGGGCCGCAAGACGGTTCCCCAGATCTTCATCAATGGCCGGCACGTCGGCGGGTGCGATGAGCTGATGGCACTCGAATATCGTGGCAAGCTCGACGAGCTGCTCGCCGCATGAACATGGTCCGGATTGCAATATTCCAGGCGAGGAGCGGGATAGATCCCAAGGCCAATGCCGACCGGTTGACCGAGGCGGTCAGCGAGGCCGCGGCCGGCGGCGCAGCGATGCTGTTCACTCCCGAAATGTCGGGAATGCTCGACCGCGACCGGGAGAGGGCACTTTCCACTGCGAGGAGCGAGGAAGAGGACGAGGTTCTTGCCGCGGTGAGGTCGGCCGCCGCGCGGTCGGGGCTCTGGGTCCACCTCGGCTCGCTTGCGCTGAAAGGCGGACGCGACAAGCTCGTCAATCGCGGGTTCGTCATCGATGATGAAGGCGAAATCCGCGCAAGGTACGACAAGCTCCACCTGTTCGACGTCGACCTCCCGACCGGCGAGAGCTGGCGGGAATCGGCGCTCTACGATGCCGGCGATGAAGCGGTCGTCGTCCCCGGTACGCCCGTTGGCCGGCTCGGGCTCACGATCTGCTATGACCTGAGGTTCCCGGGCCTGTTCCAGCAGCTCAGCGACGCCGGCGCCGACGTGATATCGGTTCCTGCTGCCTTCACGGTTCCCACCGGGCGGGCCCATTGGGAGGTGCTGCTCCGGGCAAGGGCCATCGAGGCGGCGCTGTTCGTGGTCGCGGCAGCCCAGGCAGGCCACCACGAGGACGGCCGTGACACCTATGGCCACTCGCTCGTCGCCGACCCCTGGGGCCAGATACTGGTCGAAATGGGGAGCGAGCCCGGGCTTGCATTCGCCGAGCTCGATCTCGGGCGGATCGCGGAAGTCAGGCAGCGGATTCCGGTTCACCAGCACCGCCGGCAAATCCCTCCAGTGACGAATTGATTCGCTGGCGCTCGTCCCCTAGGGGGGTGCCCGATGGCTCCGTAGCTCAGCCGGATAGAGCAGCGGTTTCCTAAACCGAAGGTCGCAGGTTCGAGTCCTGCCGGGGCCACCAGGAACATGATCCACTGACCGGGGGAAAACGGGATGCTCGCGCGACTCTTCCAGGATCACCCGAAATCCCTCGGAATGACCTGGGGCGAGCATGGAATTGGTGCCCTGGCCATCGGGGCACGGATGGTGGGCGCGGGCCTTGCCTGCATTGTCCATGGCGCGGTCCCGGGGATTTTCACCGAGACGGCCGGCCGCACGGTAAAGAGCCTGCACGAGCATATGGTCCGGCGCAGGCTTGGTGCCGACAACCCCAATGCCTGGCCCGACTATGAGATTTGAGGAGCTGACGCGATGAGCGATTCCCGGGGCCCCGAAGATGGTGACCTGGTCAGCGGTGCGCCAAGGGTGGCGGTTCCCGAAGAGGTCAAGCAGGCCGTCCGGACGCTGATCCGCTGGGCCGGGGACGACCCCGATCGCGAAGGGCTGCTCGACACGCCCGCGCGCGTCGCCCGTGCCTGGAAGGAATATGCCCGTGGCTATGCCGAAGATCCCGCACGGCACCTCTCGCGTACCTTCGACGAGGTCGGTGGCTATGACGAGATCGTCCTGCTGAAGGATATCCCGTTCCAGTCGCATTGCGAGCATCACCTCGCGCCGATCATCGGCAAGGCATCGATCGCCTATCTTCCTTCTGACAAGGTCGTCGGGATCAGCAAGCTCGCCAGGGTCCTGCATGGCTACGCCCGCCGCCTGCAGGTCCAGGAACGGCTGACGGCGCAGGTCGCGGACTGTATCTGCGAGCATCTTCAGCCGAGGGGCGTCGCGGTAGTGATCGAGGCCACCCATGCCTGCATGACCGCGCGCGGCGTCCAGACGCCTGGCGTGATGATGACCACCAGCCGCATCATGGGCGTGTTCCGGGACGATGACAGGAGCCGCAAGGAAGTCCTTGCGCTGATGGGCTACTAGGCCCGGGGGACTTCGACAGGGCGGCTTTCGAGGGGCTGCTTTCGATCGCCCGGGCTTTCGAAGAACTCCTGGACCACCCGGGCATATTTGGGCCAGCCCGGGTCGGTCTCGAGCAGCAGGTGGTTGGGACTTTCAACGGCGATGAAACGCGCGCCGGGGATGCGGGCGGCGAGGGCCCGCCCGGCTTCGAACGGAACCACCGCGTCCCGGGTGCTGTGGCCAACGAGGGTAGGGGTGGTCACCTTGCCAAGCAGGCCCGAGACATCGATCTGGCCGAACACGCGCTGCAGCGCGACCGAATTCTCGGCCGAGGTCGTCACCCGCTGCATCTCGTTGAAATAATCCTCCTGTTCCTGGTTCGCCTGCGGAAGGAACATGGAGGTGAACATCTGGCGAAAGGCGGGGTTGTCCAGCGCCCACCCCTGGCGGCTGAGCTCGAGCATGGCCTCGCGGCGGGCGATTTCCTCGCTGCTGCCGCGCCGGGCCCTGCCCACCGCATCCCCGCCCCAAAGGTGCAGCTTGCGGACCCGCTCCGGGTGACGGACTGCATAGGCAATGGCGACCGCGGCGCCCTGGCTCACGCCAAGCAGGTCGAAACGGTCGAGGCCGGCGGCGTCGACGACGCTCTCGAGGTCGTCGACGAAGGCCTCGAAGCTTAGCGGCGCATTCCAGTCCGAAAGCCCGTTGCCGCGCTCGTCGTAGCGCCAGACCGACCTGATCGTCGTCAGGGCGCATATCCAGTGGCGCCACAGCGGGCTTGCGAGATCTGCCTCCAGGTGATTGAGCCAGTTGGCCGACTTGACGAGCGGCGGGCCTTCGCCGGCCACCGAATAGGCAAGGGTCGTCCCGTCGCTTGCCTGGCAGAAGCGGATTTCCTGGCGGAGCGGAAGGGGCCGGTCGGCCGGCTCGTCCGTTTCCCTCTGCTCGATGATAATGCTGGCAGGCCCCGCGCGCAGCACGGCGCCAGCGGGGATGCCCGCCTCGGCAAGCCTGCGGATGGCGAGCGCCCGCTGCTGCTCTGCTTCCTCCTCGCGATCGGCCCCCAGCAACAGCTGGTAGAGGCATTCGGCGGGACGCGGGTCATGGGGGCTTCGCTCGACCCACGCCCTGACGTGGGGAAGAAGGCGCTCGGAAGGAAGCTGCCGGTCGCATAGCTCGCTGCAGATCTGGTCGAGATACACCCGCACGTCTTCGGCGACGGCAATCCGCCAGCCGTTGAACTCGTCGCAGTTGGGAAGCTCGAGGTCCTCCATGAAAGAGCCGCTTGCCGAGGCGCAGAGCCGTTCCAGCACGTCAGTCGGCGTCCCGCCGAGGTCGGCGGCCGCCTTCTTCAGCTCAACCAGGTCGACATCGATCCCATCGAGGCAGAGGCTGACTTCCTCCCGGTCGGCGACGATGGCCGGGCCAAGCAGGGAACGCAGCTTCGACAGGCTCCAGCGCAGCGACCCCCTCGGGTCGTCGGGCATTTCCCAGAAAAGGCGGCACAGGCGCTCCCGCCTTACGGCTCGTCCCTCGGCGGCCAGGTAACCAAGCAGCGCGCGGGTCTTGCGCGAGGCCGGCAGCTGGACCGGCCGCTCGTCGGCGATCAACGCCATTGGTCCTAGCAAGCGCAGTTCCATGGCCGCCTAACCAACCCCCCGCTGCCGGTTTCATAGCAGCTGCGGCCCTCGCGTGGAAATGGAGGTAAACGGTTACAACAGGTATTTTCAACGCTTTTTCCAACGCCTGCTCCAACTCTCGCCGGCCATTTGACGGTGCCGGGCCGAAGTTTTTCCGTGCCCGAACGCCAAAGGAGCAGATCATGTCGAATTCACAGACCCAGGCCCAGCTGGCATCGGCGCTGGCTGCGCTCGTGTTCGCAGGACTGTCGGTCGGAGCAGCGCTCCTTCCGGCCATCGCGGCCTAGGAGCGGACTGGGATGTTCCACGATTTTCGCTACTCCGCCATCCTATCGGCATCGGAACGCGCCGCCTGGCAGATCGACGAGGTGGTCGGCCCGGGGGCGGCACTGGATTTTACGAGGCCGTTCCTGCCCGAGCCGCTCGCCCGAACCGGCGAGCTGGCCTTTCTCTCCGGGCAGGAACGCCTCACCCTCAACCATATCCGGGCGCACGAATATCTCTGCCTCTTCGGACTGGTCGAGGAATTCATCCTGCCCTTCGTCATGGACCATGTCCGGCCGGACCTTCCGGACGCGGACGAGGAGAGGGTTCGTGCCCTGCTGCAGTTCGCCGCGGAAGAGGCCAAGCATATCCAGCTCTTCAAGCGCTTCCACCAGCTGTTCACCGCCGGCTTCGGGTCGGAATGCAGGGTGATCGGTCCGGCGGAAGACGTTGCCAAGGCGGTGCTGTCCCACGATCCGCTCGGCGTTGCCCTGTTCATCCTCATGATCGAATGGATGACCCAGAGCCATTATGTCGACAGTGTCCGCGGCGAGACCGGCCTCGACCCGCTCTTTGCGAACCTCCTGCGCTGCCACTGGATCGAGGAGGCCCAGCACGCCAAGCTCGACACGCTGATCGTCGAGGCGATGGCCGAAGGCATGTCCGGCGAGGAGATCCACAGGGCCGTCAACGGCTTCCTCGCCATCGCCAGCTATTTTGATGCCGGCCTGAAACAGCAGGCAGCGCTCAATCTCGACGCTTTCGAGCGGGCCATTGAACGCATCCTGCCGGAAGAGCAGCGCAAGGAACTGGTCGAGCGGCAGCACCAGGCGCTGCGCTGGACCTATCTCGGCTCGGGCCTGGTCCATCGCCAGTTCCGGGCCGTGCTTGGAGCGCTCTCGCCCGGCGAACTCAGGCACATCGATGCGATTGCCCCGAAATTCAGCTGATAAAAAAGGAAGGAAGGAAAGCCATGCTCAGCCCGATCATGAAGACAATCATCAACGATATCGATCTTGGAGGCCTCCAGGACCTTGTCGAAGCTGCCGAGGCCAGCCCGGAACAGGCGACGCTCGGGTTCCAGGTGTTCACCCGCTGGGACGGCCAGTTCCGCAGCGAAACGACCCTCGGCGCGATCTCGGCCGGAAACGGCGACCGGATTGCCCGCAACCACGTCATCAGGTCGGATGAACCCGAAGAGCTGCTCGGAAGCAACGAGGCTGCCAATCCCCAGGAGCTCCTGATGGCGGCGCTCAACGCCTGCATGACCGTCGGCTATGTAGCGGGCGCCTCCAAGCGGGGGATCACGCTCAGCAAGCTGGAAATAGAAACCAGCGGCACGCTCGACCTGCGCGGTTTCTTCGGCCTCTCGGACACGGTTCCGCCGGGCTATCCCTCGCTCCAATATGTCGTGCGCGTCGCCGGCGACGGGACGCCCGAGCAATTCGCCGAGATCCATGCCGAGGTCCAGGCGACCTCGCCCAACTATGACAATCTCGCCCGGGCAATCCGGATGGATGCAACGCTCGAGGTCGAATCGGACTAGGCGGCAAGCCAGGCTGTCCTCGTCACCTCACCCCCCACCCCAACAAGGACAGTCGCCGCCCGCGAGGCCGGTCCCGGTAACAGCCGGACCGGCCTCCTTTTTTTTGACTTGGGCCGATGCCGCCGCGACGGTGGCCCTGGCTTAACCCGGATCTCTCCGGGCACGCTGCGCCGG
>JAJJPO010000011.1:0-7426 GCA_032907585.1 Sphingomonas sp.
CTCGCGGATCTTCCGGCTGATCGCATATTCATCGTCCTGCAGCAGATATTTGGCGACCTGCTGGGTGATCGTGGACCCGCCCTTGGCCCGCCCGCCGGTCAGCGCCTTCGTCGTATAATCGAAGACCGCCCCGACGAGGCCGGGGTAATCGATGCCGCCATGGCTGAAGAAGGTCTTGTCCTCCGCGGAGATGAAGGCCTCGACGACGAGCTCGGGATATTCGTCATAGGCGAGCTCGACCCGGCGCTCGCGGGCGAAGGTCTGGACGGGATTGCCGTCATAGCCCCGGACGTTCGACGGAAGCGGCGGCTGGTAGGCGAGCAGCTTCTCGGAACTGGGGATGTTTCTCGCGAACACGACGAACACCACCGCCATCAGCATCAGGCCGGCGAACAGGGCCCAGGCGCCGCGGCGCACCCACTTGCGCGCGAACAGCGGGTCGAGGCGCCGGTGGACGCGGTGGTTGAAGGTGACGAGGTTTGGAATCTTCAGGCCTGGAAATCTCATGTGCGGGCAGGGTGTAGCCCCATCGGGCGGACAGTAAAAGGCGCTCGTTTACTGCCGGGCACGAGTGGCAAGATCAGCTTCGACGGCCTGTGCAAGGGCAAGGACCAAAGGTGCCCTCCCCTGGGCCGACATGAGCTTCGCCTCGTCATCGGCATTGCTGATATAGCCTGCCTCGACCAGCACCGCCGAGAGGCAAACTGGTGGGGCCTCGGCCTTAGCTCGACCCTCCCGGCAGCCCGGCGGAGCAGCCGCTCGGCAAGCCCCGCGGACGCTTCCATCTGCTCGCGAAGGGCAACATCGGCGAGGAGAGCGCGGACGCTGTCGTCTGCCTCGCTGGAAAGAGCACCTGCCTCCTGGTTCTCGGCCTCTGCGAATCGGGCGGCGGCGGCGCTCGAGGCAACGTCCGACAGCGAGTAGATGGTAGCGCCGCGGGCAAGGGGGTTGGGAGCGCTGTCCATGTGCAGCGAGAGGAACAGGCTGGCCTGGAGCCGCCGGGCAATGGCGGCGCGCTGCTCGAGCGTCAGGTAACGGTCATCCTCGCGGGTGAGCGCCACCCGGACCCGGCCGCGCTCCTCGAGCAGGTCGGCAAGTTCCCTTGCCATGGCGAGGGTGAGCTCCTTTTCGGAAGTGGAGCCGGATACTCCGGGCGCGCCCGGATCTCGCCCGCCGTGCCCTGGATCGATGAGCACGATCGGACGACCGGGAAGACGTGCCTCGCGCACCCTCACGTCGGCGACCGGCTCGGGAAGATCGAGGGTCAGCCGGCCGGTGCGCGCTTCGCCGATGAGCGCGGCGGCGTCACGGATGACGCCGGTCCTCGCGCCCCAGTCGACCGAGGTCGCGACGCCGATCGCCACCAGCGTTGCAACGCCGATGGCCAGGCCAATGCTTCTCCCCCGCTCCACGCCGGCAAGGGTAAGTGACACCGCTCCATTCGCCAAGCGCGATCAACTGCGTTTTTTTGGGTATGGCGGTAGTTGCGGAGGGACGGGGCCGATGCTAACCCCCATCGTCCTTCCGGCAATCGGAAGAATATCGGCCGCCTCCCCTCGGGAACGGCGGCATTCAGGGTTGACGCTTGCATGATGCTACAAGACGCCTTTGCCAAGCTCCGGGACGGGCCTGGCGACGCGTCATTCGCGACGAGGGTCGCGATGGGCCGTGCAGCAGAAGCAGTTTTCGCACATCGCGCCGGTACCACTCATGGGCCGGCCCCTTATTTGGCGCGCCACCGGTCCATGGCGACCGGTCTCCGCGCCCGGAGAATTTTCAATGTCCATGCGCATGCTAATCGACGCGCGCCACCCGGAGGAGACCCGGGTTGCCGTCGCGACGGGAAACCGGATCGAGGAATTTGATTTCGAGTCCTCGGAACACAAGCAACTCAAGGGCAATATCTATCTGGCTAAGGTGACGAGGGTCGAACCCTCGCTCCAGGCGGCATTTGTCGACTATGGCGGAAATCGCCACGGCTTCCTGGCCTTCAGCGAGATCCATCCCGACTATTACCAGATCCCCAAGGCGGACCGCGACGCGCTCCTCGCCGAGGAAGCTGCTCATGCCGCCGAGGAAGAGCGGCTCCGCGCCGCCGAGTTCGAAGCCGATGATGCCGACGAGGCTGATACCGACGGCGAAGACATGGGCGGATCGGACCTGGAGTTCGAGGCCGACGGCGAGGAAGCAGCGGAGGTCGGCACCGGCTCGGCCCGCTCCCCGGTCGACGAGAGCGCCGCCGAGGAACTGCGCAAGAAGCGCCAGGCCCTGCGCCGCCGCTACAAGATCCAGGACGTGATCCAGCGCCGGCAGGTGCTGCTGGTCCAGGTCGTCAAGGAAGAGCGCGGCAACAAGGGCGCCGCGCTCACTACCTACCTCTCGCTGGCCGGCCGCTACTGCGTGCTCATGCCCAACACCTCGCATGGTGGCGGCATCAGCCGGAAGATCTCCAACGGCGCCGACCGCAAGCGGCTGAAGTCGATCATCGCCGACCTCAAGCTTCCCTCGACGATGGGCCTCATCGTGCGCACCGCTGGCCTCCAGCGGACCAAGACCGAGATCAAGCGCGACTTTGATTACCTGGCGAGGCTCTGGGACGAGGTGCGCGAGCGCACCCTCGCCTCCTCGGCGCCGGCGCTCATCTACCGCGACAGCGACCTTATCAAGCGGGCGATCCGCGACCTTTACCACCGGGAAATCGACGAAGTGGTGGTCGAAGGGGAGGAAGGCTACAAGGCAGCCCGCGGCTTCATGAAGCTGCTCATGCCGAGCCATGTCAGGCGGGTGAAGCCATATAGCGACCCGACCCCCATCTTCCAGCGCTACGGCGTCGAGGACCAGCTCACCGCGATGTACCAGCCGCTCGTGCAGCTGAAGTCCGGTGGCTATCTGGTGATCAACCCGACCGAAGCGCTGGTCAGCATCGACATCAACTCGGGCCGTTCGACGCGCGAGCATAATATCGAGCAGACCGCCTTTGCCACCAACCTCGAGGCGGCCGCGGAAATCGCCCGCCAGCTGCGCCTGCGCGACATGGCCGGCCTCATCGTCATCGACTTCATCGACATGGAGCAGTCGAGCCATGTGAGGAAGGTCGAGAAGGCGATGAAGGAGGCGCTGAAGAACGACCGGGCGCGTATCCAGGTCGGCCGCATCTCCGGCTTCGGCCTGATGGAGATGAGCCGCCAGCGGCTGCGCACCGGCGTGCTCGAGGCATCGACCAAGGCCTGCCCGCATTGCGAGGGCACCGGCCTCATGCGGACTGCATCCTCTGCGGGCCTCTCGGCCCTTCGCATCATCGAGGACGAGGCAGCGCGGGGCCGCGGCGACAGGATCCTGCTGAGGGCGGGCAGCGAAGCGGCCATCTATATCCTTAACCGCAAGCGCGCCGAGCTTGCCGAGATCGAGGAGCGCTACGGTGTCTCGGTCGAGGTCGCGATCGACGAGATGTTCGAGGGCGCCCGGATGACGGTCGAGAGCTCGGGCCCACGCCCCCAGGTCAGGGAACGCCCTGCCCGGCCGGTCATGGTCGAGGAAGAGGAAGACGAATATCTCCCCGAGGAGGACGAGGCCGAGGCCGAGGAGGCCGAGGTTCGCGCGGAAGGCGAAGAGGAGGCCGATGGGAGCCGCCGCCGCCGCCGCCGTCGCCGCCGTGGCGGGCGAGGACGCCGGCGCGAGGGTGAACCGGCCCATGCCGGGGAAGAAGGCGAGCATCTCCCGGAAACCGCGGAAGAACCGGTCGAAGCCGAGGCGCTGGGCAGCGAGGAGCAGGCCGAGGAAGAGGCGACCAGCAAGGACGACGAGGGCAGGAAGCCTCGCCGCCGTCGTGGTGGCCGCGGGCGCGGCGCCAGGGGAGCCGCTGTCGAGGGCGAAACCGAGACAGGGATTTCCCCGGAAACTCCGCCGATGGCCGATCTCCCGGTGACCGAGGGGCAGCCGCAGCCGAGCGCGGAAACGCCCGAGGAAGAAAAGCCCAAGAGCCGCAGGCGCCCGAGGGCGCGCAAGAAGCTCGAAGAGGCCCAGGGCGAGCAGCAGCCAGCGCCGCCTGCCGCCGAGGAAGCGCCCGCGGTCGACGCGGCGCCGGTGGCCGAGGCCGAAGCTGCAAGCGAGGCCAAGGCCGAGGAAAAGCCCAAGCGGCGGAGCCGGGCGAGAAAGACGCCCGAAGAGGCGGCTACACCCGCAGCTTCCGAGGAAAACCCCGAGGCGAAACCCGCCAGGCGGACGCGGACACGCAAGGCTGCGGCTCCCGAGCCGGCGCCTGAGCCCGCAGCGGCGGCCGAGCCCTCCCCGACCCCCGAGCCAAGCAACGAGGACGCGCTGACCGAGCCGCGTCGCGGCTGGTGGCAGCGTACCTTCGGGTAAGCGGTCATTTTCCATCGATAAAACCGGCCCGTGCGACGCATTGCCGGGCCGGTTTTCATTTACTGTTCAGCCATTCAGTGGGAAACGGCGGCGCATGACCCGCCTGATCCGGCTCCTGATGGTCGGCATGCTGCTGTTCTTTGCTGCAGCAAAGCCCGCCCTTGCCCAGTCGATCCTTCGCGACAGCGAGACGGAGCTGCTGTTCAGGCAGCTTAGCGACCCGTTGATCGAGGCGGCCGGGCTCGACCCGAACAGCGTCAAGGTGGTTCTGGTCAACGATCCCGAGGTCAACGCCTTCGTTGCCCAGGGCCAGGTCGTCTATATCCACAGCGGCCTCCTTGCCCAGTCGGACAGTGCCAACCAGCTCCAGGGCGTCATCGCCCACGAACTTGGCCATGTCGCCGGCGGCCATGCGCTGAGGATCTATGACGGCGCCAAGCAGGCGACCGGTATCTCGCTTCTCAGCCTGGTGATCGCCGCGGCGGCCATTGCCGCTGGCGCGGGCGATGCCGGCATGGGCATCATGGCCGCGGGCCAGCAGGCCGCGCTCGGCACCTTCCTCGCCTTCACGAGGGCCCAGGAATCGAGCGCCGACCTTGCAGGCGCATCCTATCTCTCCAAGGCCGGCATCAGCGGTCGGGGCAGCATCGAGTTTTTCAAGAAGCTCCAGAACCAGGAGTATCGGCTCGCCATCTATGCCAAGGACAGCTACGACCGGACACACCCGCTCTCGAGCGAGCGCATTGCCTCGCTGACCGAGGTCTACACCAAGGATCCCGCCTGGAACCGGCGGACCGACCCCGCCATCGAGACTCGCTTCCAGCGCGTGAAAGCCAAGCTGATTGGCTACGTGACGCCGAGGGAGGCGACCAAATATTATCCCGAGAGCGACCAGAGCGTCCCCGCCCATTATGCGAGGGCCTATGCCTATCACCTCGGCGCCTATCCGGAGAAGGCCAATGCCGAGGCCGACGCACTTATCGCGACCAACCCGGAAGACCCCTTCTTCCTCGAGCTCAAGGGCCAGATCCTGCTCGAGGGCGGCAAGCCCAGGGAAGCCATCGCGCCGCTGAGGAAGGCCGTCGCCAACGCTCCCAACATGCCGATGATCGCGGTCATGCTCGGCCACGCGCTGATCGCGTCGGAAGACCGCAAGAATTTCGCCGAGGCAAAACAGGTCCTGAAAAACGCGGTCAACCGCGACAATGACAATCCGTTCGCCTGGTACCAGCTTGGGATCATCTACGACCGCGAGGGCGATCAGCCGCGCGCCGCCCTTGCAACCGCCGAGCGCAGCAACCTTGAAGGCAAGGACAAGCTGGCGCTCGCAAGCGCTCGCCTGGCCATGGCCGGGCTGCCCGAGGGAACTCCTGACTATCTTCGGGCGCAGGATATCGCCATGGTGTCCGAAAATGCGCTGAAAAAGGACAAGAAAAAGCGTGACTGACAATAATCGGGCGCCGTGGATCGCGGCAATCGCGGGCGGCGTGATCGGTGCAGCGCTTACCGGCGCCGGCATTTTCCTCGCCGGTCCCTCTCTGTTCGGGGAGCGGCTGGTCCGCGAGACACTCGTGTCGAGGCCCGAGATCATCGTCGAGGCGGGCGAGGCGTTCCGCGAAAGGCAATATGAGGACGCGATAGAGCCGATCCGGGCAAGGCTCGAAACCCCCTTCCATTCCAGCTGGAAGGGCGCGGAAAAGCCGAAGGTCACGCTCACCTATTTCTTCGACTATGCCTGCGGCTATTGCCGGGCGAGCAACCCCCACATCGAGCGGCTTCTCGCGGAAAACAAGGACCTGCGCGTCGTGTTTCGCGAGCTTCCGATCCTCGGGCCTGAAAGCGTCGAGGCCGCCAGGGTCAGTCTTGCAGCATCGAAGGCAGGGAAGTTCGGTCCGTTCCACGACGCGCTTTACGCGGCCGGACGGCCGGGGGCCCAGGCGATCGCCGAGGCGGCGAAGGTCGCCGGCATCCCGGCAGCGCCCGGCAATGACCCGGCCCAGGAGGCCGAGCTCAGGGCGAACATGACCTTCGCAAGCCAGCTTGGAGCAACGGGAACTCCGCTGTTCGTCGTTGGCAACCGGGTGATCAACTCCGCGGTCGGCTATGAGCAGCTGAACGAAGCGGTCGAGGCGGCCCGTCAGCGCAGCTGAGCGCAAGGCTCGGAGCCGTTTTCCATCCGGGGACGTTCGTCGGGAATCGTGAAGGCCGGGAGCATCCGGTGGAGGATCGGGCCGATGGCCACGGCATAGAGCAGGGTTCCCATGCCGAGGGTCCCACCCATTGCCCAGCCAACAGCGACGACCAGTACCTCGATGACGGTCCGGACAAGTCGGATCGAGCCGCCGGTCCGGGCGACGAAGCCGGTCATCAGCCCGTCGCGGGGGCCAGGCCCGAGGCCGGCGCCGATATAGGCCCCGCCGGCGACGCCGTTCAGAAAGATGCCGACGAGCAGCATCGCCCAGCCGGCAGCCAGCGTGGTCGCCGGCGAAACCAGCCATAGCCCGACGTCGGCGGCGATGCCGATCATGAAGACATTGCTGATGGTCCCGATGCCCGGGCGCTGGCGAAGCGGGATCCAGAGAAGAAGCACGGCAGCGCCGACAATGATGACGATCGTCCCGAGGCTGAGGCCCGTACGTTCCGAGAGACCCTGGTGAAAGACGTCCCAGGAGGTGAGGCCGAGCCCGGCGCGGACCATCAGTGCAATCGAAAAGCCGTAAAGGCAGAGGCCGAGGAAAAGCTGGATGAGGCGGCGGGTCATGGCTATAGGGTCGGGAAAAGTGGCATCAATTGATATAGCCACTTTGCTCAAGGTGGACTGATGAGCCTTCGAAAAATCGGTGCGGTCGCGCTTCGTCGGATGATGGGTGGCTGGCGGGCGGAAGGTTCGCGCGTTCCCGCCTACCGGGAAATCGAGCAGTCGCTGAAGCTCCTGATCCTCGATGGCCAGCTGCCGATTGGGGTCCGGCTGCCCGGCGAGCGCAACCTGTCCCCCGGACTCGGGGTCAGCTTGACGTCGATCACCGCTGCCTATGCGGCGTTGATGGAAGGGGGGTTCCTTGAG
>JAJJPO010000012.1:0-7423 GCA_032907585.1 Sphingomonas sp.
GCTCGCCGAAACCGCGCGCGCGCCGTTCGACCTGACCGAAGCCGAGAGCGAGCTCGTCGCGGGTTACCAGATCGAATATTCGTCGATGAGCTTCGCGCTCTTCTGGCTCGGCGAATATGCCAATGTCATCCTGATGTGCGCGCTCAACGCCATCCTGTTCTGGGGCGGGTTCCTGCCGCCGCTCAACATCGACCTCATCCCCTGGTTCGACATCCCCGGCTGGATCTGGCTGATCGGCAAGATCTGCCTGTTCTTCTTCATCTTCGGCTGGGTGAAGGCGACGGTGCCAAGGTATCGCTATGACCAGCTCATGCGGCTCGGCTGGAAGATCTTCCTTCCGCTCTCGCTGCTGTTCGTCGCGCTGATTTCCGGCTGGCTGATGTGGACCAAATTTGGAGTGCCGGCATGATTGCTCGCGCCATCAAGGCTTTAAGGCTTTCACGCTCTGGGAGTTCGTCAAGGCGCATGCCCTGACCCTGAAATATTTCTTCAAGCCCAAGGCGACGATCAACTATCCGTTCGAGAAGGCGCCGCAATCGCCGCGGTTCCGGGGCGAGCATGCCCTGCGCCGCTATCCCAACGGGGAAGAGCGCTGCATTGCCTGCAAGCTCTGCGAGGCCATCTGCCCGGCCCAGGCCATCACCATCGAGGCCGAGCCGCGCGAGGACGGCAGCCGCAGGACCACCCGCTACGACATCGACATGGTGAAGTGCATCTACTGCGGCCTGTGCCAGGAAGCCTGCCCGGTCGATGCGATCGTCGAGGGCCCGAACCTCGAGTTCTCGACCGAGACGCGGGAAGAATTGCTCTACGACAAGGCCAAGCTCCTGGCCAACGGCGACCGCTGGGAACAGGCGATCGCCGCCAACCTTGCCGCCGACGCGGCCTATCGCTAATCGCGCCGGCAACCGGGGAAACCAGTGATCGCTATCTTTGCCTTTTACCTGTTCGCGACGCTGACCATCGCATCCGCGGTGGCAGTGATCTTCGCGCGCAATCCGGTCCACAGCGTGCTCTGGCTGATCGTCGCCTTTTTCAACGCGGCAGGCCTGATGCTGCTCCTGGGCGCCGAGTTCATCGCCATGCTGCTGGTCATCGTCTACGTCGGCGCGGTGGCGGTGCTGTTCCTGTTCATCGTCATGATGCTCAATATCGATTTCGCGAGCCTGAGGTCCGGCTTCACGCGCAACCTCCCGTTCGGTCTCATCGTCGCGCTCGTGCTCCTTGCGGAGATGGTCGTTGCCGTGTCGGCCTGGAGGGCAGGGCCTGTGACCGGCGGCGCCCAGCCGGTCGATACGACCCAGCCCAACATCGAGGCGATCGGCGAGCTGCTCTACAGCCGGTTCCTGTTCCCGTTCGAGCTGGCCGGGCTGATCCTTCTCGTCGCGATGGTCGGCGCGATCGTCCTTACCCATCGAAGCCGCGGTGACGCCCGCGGGCAAAAGGCCCACCGGCAGATCGGCCGGAGGCCCCGCGAGGCGGTCCGGCTCGAGCAGCCACCTGTCGGCGAAGGAGTGAAGCTATGATCGGCCTCACCCACTATCTGGCCGTCGCGGCCGTGATCTTCACGCTCGGCGTTCTCGGGATCTTCCTCAACCGCCGGAACGTCATCCTCATGCTGATGGCGATCGAGCTCATCCTGCTCGCGGTCAACATCAACCTGGTCGCGTTCAGCGCCTTCCTTGGCGACCTCGTCGGCCAGGTGTTCGCGATGTTCGTCCTCACCGTCGCCGCGGCGGAGGCCGCCATCGGCCTCGCCATTCTCGTCATCTTCTTCCGACGCCGCGGCTCGATCGCGGTCGACGACGTCAACCGGATGCGCGGCTGATGCACCCCTTGATCCTCATCGTCTTCCTTCCGCTGATCGCTGCGATCATCGCCGGCCTCGGCGGACGGGTCATCGGCAACACCGCCGCCAAGCTGGTAACGACCGGCGCGCTGTTCATCGGCGCCCTGCTCAGCTGGCCAATCTTCTTCCAGTTCCTTGGCGGCGAGGCCGAGGCAGGGGTCGTGCCGGTTGTCGAATGGATCCGCTCCGGCGACTTGGTCGTCGACTGGGCGCTTCGGCTCGACACGCTGACCGCGGTGATGCTGGTGGTGGTGACGACCGTCTCGTCGCTGGTTCACCTCTACAGCTGGGGCTACATGGCAGAGGACCCGAGCCAGCCTCGTTTCTTCGCCTATCTCTCGCTGTTCAGCTTCGCCATGCTGATGCTGGTGACGGCCGACAGCCTCGTGCAGATGTTCTTCGGCTGGGAAGGCGTCGGCCTTGCCTCCTATCTCCTCATCGGGTTCTGGTACCATAAGCCCTCGGCCAACGCCGCGGCGCTGAAGGCCTTCGTCGTCAACCGGGTCGGCGACTTCGGCTTCATGCTGGGGATCTTCGCCACCTTCCTGGTGTTCGGCACCGTTTCCATCCCCGCCATCCTCGAGGCCGCGCCCGGCATGGCCGGTTCGACCATCGGCTTTGCCGGAATGCGGGTCGAAACGATGACGCTGCTGTGCCTGCTGCTGTTCGTCGGGGCGATGGGCAAGTCCGCCCAGCTCGGGCTTCACACCTGGCTTCCCGACGCGATGGAGGGCCCGACCCCCGTCAGCGCGCTCATCCACGCGGCGACGATGGTCACCGCGGGCGTCTTCATGGTCTGCCGACTGTCGCCGATGTTCGAGGTGAGCACGACCGCGCTGACCGTCGTTACCTATGTCGGCGCTGCAACCGCGCTGTTCGCTGCAACGGTCGGCACGGTCCAGAACGACATCAAGCGGGTGATCGCCTATTCGACCTGCTCGCAGCTCGGCTACATGTTCTTCGCCGCGGGCGTCGGCGCCTATGGCGCGGCCATGTTCCACCTCTTCACCCACGCCTTCTTCAAGGCGCTGCTGTTCCTCGGCGCCGGCTCGGTCATCCATGCCATGCACCACGAGCAGGACATGCGCTATTACGGCGCGCTCCGGCGCGAAATCCCGTGGACCTTCTGGGCGATGATCGCCGGAACGCTTGCGATCACCGGGGTTGGCATCATCGGCGTGTTCGGCTTTGCCGGCTTCTATTCGAAGGACGCGATCCTCGAGGCGGCATTCGCAAGCAACACCGTCCATGGCACCATAGCCTTCTGGATCGGCGCCTTTGCCGCGCTGCTGACGAGCTTCTACAGCTGGCGCCTCATCTTCCTCACCTTCTTCGGGAAGGCGCGCTGGGCAGGAAGCGAGCACATCCAGCACGCGGTGCACCATGTCGAGGACGACCCGGCCGAGCTGGCCGCCGATCATGACAGCGCCGCCGACCACGAGGTGAGCGCCGTCGAGGGCACGGCAGGCTACCATCCGCACGAAAGCCCCTGGACGATCCTCGTCCCGCTCGGCCTTCTGTCCCTCGGCGCGATCTTCTCGGGCTTCCTCTTCTACCATCACTTCTTCGACGCGGAAGGCGGAGCGCATTTCTGGGCAGGAAGCCTCGTCAACAATGCCGAGCTCATCGAGGCCGCGCACCATGTGCCGCTCTGGGTCAAGCTGACGCCCGCTTTCGTCATGCTGGTCGGCCTTGGCATTGCCTGGCGCAACTACATCCACAGGCCCGACGCCCCGGCCAGGTTCGTCGCCATGTTCGGCGGGCTGCACAAGTTCCTGATGCACAAGTGGTATTTCGACGAGCTCTACGACCTCGTCTTCGTCCGGCCCGCCATGGCTCTTGGCCGCTTCTTCTGGAAGCAGGGCGACGAGCAGACCATCGACCGCTTCGGCCCGCACGGCGCGGCCCTTGCAGTCGCCGTCGGCAACCGCGTCACGACGCGGTTCCAGTCAGGATATGTCTATAGCTATGCCCTCGTCATGCTGCTCGGCCTGATCGCCGCGGCAAGCTGGGTTTTCTGGTGGGTACGATGACGCTGCCAATCCTTTCCATCCTGGTCGGGTTGCCGGCAGTCGCGGGCGTCATTGCCCTGTTCCAGTCGCCGTCGGGCGCTCGCTGGAATGCGCTGCTGACGACGCTCGTCAGCCTTGCGCTCGGCATCTGGCTGTGGACCGCCTTCGATCCTTCCGGCCCCCAGTGGCAGTTCGTCGAGCGCTACGGCATTGCCGGCGGCATCGCCTGGGCAATGGGCATTGATGGCATCGCCCTGATGCTCATCATGCTGACCCTGTTCCTGATGCCGATCTGCATCGGCGCCAGCTGGCGCTCGATCCAGGATCGCGTGCCGGAATATATGGCCGCCTTCCTGTTCATGCAGTCGCTGATGATCGGCGTGTTCACGGCGCAGGACCTGCTGCTTTTCTACATCTTCTTCGAGGGCGGCCTCATCCCGATGTACCTCATCATCGGCATCTGGGGCGGCGCAGAGCGGGTGAAGGCGAGCTACAAGTTCTTCCTCTACACGCTCACCGGCTCGGTCCTGATGCTGATCGCCATGCTGGTGATGATCTGGATCGCCGGCACCAGCTCCATTCCCGAGCTCATGGCCTATGACTTCGCCCCTGGACTGCAGTGGTGGCTGTGGCTCGCGTTCGCTGCTTCCTTCGCGGTGAAGCTGCCGATGTGGCCGGTACACACCTGGCTTCCCGACGCTCACGTCCAGGCGCCGACAGCGGGCGCGGTCCTCCTCCCTGGCGGGCTCCTGAAACTGGGCGGCGATGGCCTCATCCGCTTCAGCCTGCCGATGTTCCCCGAGGCATCGAACGAGTTCATCCCGCTCGTCTACGTCCTGTCGGCCGCCGCTGTCGTGATCACCTCGCTCATCGCGCTCGCACAGCAGGACATGAAGAAGCTGATCGCCTATTCCTCGGTCGCGCACATGGCATTCGTCACCTTCGGCCTCTTCGCCTTCAACCGGCAGGGGATCGAGGGCGCGATGATCGTCATGCTGAGCCATGGCCTCGTGTCGGGTGCGCTGTTCCTTTGTGTCGGCGTCATCTACGACCGGCTGCATACCCGCGAGATCGCCCGCTACGGCGGACTTGCCGACAACATGCCGAAATATGCGACGCTGTTCCTCATATTCACCATGGCGAGCATCGGCCTTCCGGGCACCAGCGGTTTCGTCGGCGAGTTCCTGTCGCTGGTTGGCCTCTATGCAGTCTCGAGCTGGGCCGCGATCTTCGCAACGACCGGCATCATCCTCGGGGCGAGCTACATGCTCTATCTCTACTGGCGCATCTGCTACGGTCGCCTGGTCCATGCCGATGCCGCGGCGATGAAGGACCTTAGCATGCGCGAGCTCTGGCTGCTCGGGCCGATCGCGGCCGTCGTGCTCTGGATGGGCGTCTATCCCGAGAGCTTTCTCCGCCCGATGCGCGCCGACATCGGCCGCCTGATCGAGCGGGTCGAACGGGCAAGGCCCGAGGGCGATGCCCGGGTCACGCCGGGCGCTCCGGCCGCGGCCGCCGCCCATGGTGAAAACATTCTCGTCCAGGAAGCCCATTGATGAACCTGGCTCCGATCCTTCCCGAGATCATCCTGACGCTCGGTGCGCTTGCACTGATGATGGTCGCAGCATTCCTCGGTCGCCGGGCGACCGGCTTTTGCACCTGGGCATCCATCGCCCTGCTTGCAGGCGCGAGCCTGGCGCTTGCTGGCGAGCCCGGCAGCGCCGGCGCCATGTTCGGAGGCCAGATGGTCGCCGACGGTTTCGGCGCATTCGGCAAGCTCGTCATCTTCGCCTGCTCGGCGATCGCCATCGCGATGGCCCATTTCTGGTTCGAACGCGACTTCGAGCATGGCTCGGAATATCCGGTGCTCATCCTCCTGTCGGCCGTCGGCATGTCGGTGATGGTCTCGGCTACCAGCCTCGTCACGCTCTACGTCGGGCTCGAGTTGCTCAGTCTCGCCTCCTATGTCCTCGCGTCCTACCGCCGGACCGATGACCGCTCCGCCGAGGCGGGCCTTAAATATTTCGTTCTGGGGGCGCTCGCGTCGGGCATCCTGCTCTACGGCATTTCGCTGCTTTACGGCTTTACCGGGACGACCCAGTTCGAAGGCATCGCAGCCGCCTTCGCGAGGGACGGGGCGAGCTCGATCGGCCTTCTCTTCGGGCTGGTGTTCCTGCTCGCCGGCCTCGCCTTCAAGATCAGCGCGGTGCCGTTCCACATGTGGACCCCTGACGTCTATGAGGGCGCTCCAACGCCGGTGACGGCCTTCTTTGCCTCGGCCCCCAAGGTCGCGGCAGTCCTGCTAAGCGTTCGTGTCTGCCTCGATGCGCTGGGACCGGCGATCGACGCCTGGCGCCAGATCATGATCTTCGCGGCGCTCGCCTCCATATTCCTCGGGGCAGTGGCCGCCTTCGGCCAGTCGAACATCAAGCGGCTGCTGGCCTATTCCTCGATTAACAACGTCGGCTTCGCGCTGATCGGGCTCGTCGCGGGCGGCGTCGATGGTGCGAGCGCTGTCCTTTTCTACATGGCCATTTACGTCGTGATGACGCTCGGGGCGTTCCTTTGCGTGCAGCGCATGCGCAATACCGACGGCGAGCATGTCGAGGACATCGATTCCCTCGCCGGGCTGTCGCGCACCCGGCCGGGCCTCGCCGCGGCAATGGCGATCTTCATGTTCAGCCTCGCTGGCATCCCGCCGATGTTCGGCTTCTGGCCAAAGCTGCTGGTGTTCAGCGCGGCGGTCGAGCAGGGCTATTTCGCGCTTGCCGTTGCCGGCATCCTCGGCACGGTCGTCGGCGCCTATTATTACCTGCGCATCGTCAAGGTCATGTATCTCGATGCGCCGGCCGAGCCCTATGCGCGGAGCCATAGCCAGCTCGAGGGCGCACTGATCGGGCTGACGGCGCTCATCGTGTCGCCGCTTGGCTATCTTCTCGTCGGGCCGCTTGGCGCGGTCGCCGACAATGCTGCGGGCACGCTGTTCTGAGCCGGATAAGGATCGTCGAAAGGCTGGGCTCGACCAATAGCGAACTGCTCGTCGACGATGCGGCAGTGGAAGGCGATTGGCTGGTCGCGCTCCGGCAGGACAGCGGCCGGGGCCGCCACGGCCGCAAGTGGGAAGGGCTCGAGGGCAATTTCTTCGGTTCGACCCTGGTGAAGATCCGGCACGGCGACCCCCCGGCGCCAGCGCTCGCGATGGTTGCTGGGCTTGCGCTCATCGAGGCGGTTGCGACCGAGGCTCCGGGCGCGCCGCTAAGCCTCAAATGGCCCAACGACCTGATGCTTGGCGATGCCAAGCTGGCCGGAATCCTGCTCGAGCGCTCGGGCGACCGCGTGGTTGCCGGCTTTGGCGTGAACCTCGCCGGCGCCCCGGACATTCCCGGCCGCAAGACAGCGGCGCTTTCCTCGTACAGGAAGCTCGCTCCCCAGGCCTTCGCGCCGGTCATCGCCGGCAGTTTCGCCCAGCTGCTCGCGGCCTGGCGCCGCTCGGAGCCCGTCAGCCTCGCCGAGGCCTGGATGGCAAGGGCGCACCCGGTCGGAACCGTCCTCGAGGTCCATG
>JAJJPO010000013.1:0-7352 GCA_032907585.1 Sphingomonas sp.
ACAACCCGATGAGCCGCGGGCAGATCGTCCGCTGGATGCTCGAGGAAGTCGGCGTTCCCTATGACGTAGAGATCCTCGACTATGCCTCGGGGATGAAGAGCGAAGCCTATCGGGCGATCAACCCGATGCAGAAAGTGCCGGCCATCAGCCACCATGGCCGCGTCGTCACCGAGACCGCCGCCATATGCGCCTATCTTGCCGACGTTTTCCCGGAAGCCGGGCTTGGCCCCCGCGACGATGAAAAGGCCGACTATTATCGCTGGCTGTTCTTTGCAGCGGGGCCGCTCGAGCAGGCGGTCACCAACCGGGCGGCGGGCTTCGAGCCGTCACCCGATCGACAGCGCATGTTCGGCTATGGCCATTATGATCTTGCCATAAGCGCCCTTGCCGCTCACCTCGCGAGCCATGAGCATGTCTGCGGCCGTCGGTTCACTGCAGCGGACGTCTATGTCGGAAGCGCCGTCATGTGGGGGATGCAGTTCGGCACATTGCCCAAGCTCGAGCCCTTCACTGCCTATGGCGACCGGCTCGCCGAACGCGAAGCCTATCAGCGGGGAAAGGAAGAGGACGGGCGCCTGATCGCCGAGATGCAGGCCGCCGGCTAGGAAAGGAGCGGAAAGAAAGAATGGACGCGCAAAAGCTTCAGCAGGCAATCGAGCTCTATGACCGCTTTACCCATGAGGGAATGGACAGGCGCGACTTCTTCGCGCGCATGACGCTCATCGCCGGAGGGGCTGCTGCTGCAACCAGCCTCATCGCCTCGATCGCTGCATCCCCCGCGGCGGCAGCGATCGTCCCTGCCGACGATGCGAGGCTCACCACCTTAACGATGAACTTCAAGGACCCGGCAGGATATAGTGCCTATGTCGCCGAGCCGCGCTCGCGTTCGCTCAAACCCACGGTCCTTGTCATCCACGAGAACCGCGGCCTCAACGACCATATACGTGACGTTGCCCGGAGGGTCGCCCTCGCCGGATTTCGCGCGGTTGCGCCGGATTTCCTGTCGCCCTCGGGAGGTACGCCCGCCAACGAGGACGCGGCCCGCGACGCGATCGGAAAGCTCGACCTTTCAAGGTCCACCGCCGACGCGGTCAGGATGGTGGAGGAGCTCGGCAAGTCCAGCCGGGGGGAAAAGGTCGGCGCTGTCGGCTTCTGCTGGGGCGGCGCTTTCGTCAACCGGCTGGCGGTCGAGGCCGGCGACCGGCTCGATGCGGGCGTCGTCTATTATGGGCCTGCCCCGGACACGGCCGAAGCCGGCCGGGTTTCAGCGCCGCTTCTCATCCACCACGCCGGGCTTGACCAGCGGGTCGCCGCCACCCTCTTTCCCTGGGTAAACGCGCTTCGCGAGGCGGGTAAGCCGGTCACCTACCATGGCTATGATGGCGCCAATCACGCATTCAACAACGACACGTCGGAAGAGCGCTACGACCGCGAGGCCGCCGAGCTTGCCTGGGGCCGGACGATCCGCTTCCTGAAGCGCCACCTCGCCTGAACGAAAAGGGCCGGCGGATCGCTCCGCCGGCCCCTGGCCAGACCGCCTGGCGGCGCGCTGGCAAGCGGGCCGCCAATGGCTATCTCCTGACTATTCCCTGCTGCCGAGGAAGCTCAGCAGGAACTGGAACATGTTGATGAAGTCGAGGTAGAGGTTGAGCGCCCCCATGATCACGACCTTGCCCATCATGTCGGTTCCAGCGACATGGGCGTACATCGACTTGATCTTCTGCGTGTCATAGGCGGTGAGCCCAGCGAACAGCAGAACGCCAATCGCGCTGATCGCGAGATGCATCGCGGTCGACTGCATGAAGATGTTGATGATCATCGCGACCAAGAGGCCGACAACGCCCATGATGAGGAAGGTGCCAAAGCCGCTCAGGTCCTTCTTGGTGGTGTAGCCCCACAGGCTCAGCGCCAGGAAGGAGGCGGTCACGGCGAAGAAGGTCTGGGCGATCGACACCCCGGTGAAGACCATGAAAATGGTCGACATCGAGAGGCCCATCACGAAGGCGAAGCCCCAGAACATCAGGTTGAGCGTCGCGGTGCTCATCCGGTTGAAGCCGAAGCTCATCGCGAAGACGAACCCGAGCGGGGCGAAGATGATCAGCCAGCGCAGCAAGCCGCCGCCGAGCATGATCGATTGTCCAACCGAGCTGGCGGCAAACAGCATGGCGACGATGCCCGTGAGCAGCACGCCCGACGCCATGTAATTGTATACCTTGAGCATGTAGGACCGAAGGCCCGCGTCGCGTGCCGCGCGCGGAACGCCGACTGACACAGCCGGATCATATCCGCCTGTCGCCGTGCGCGGGTCAAATTGGTTCTGCATTTCCACTCCTCAGTGGGGGCAATGGGCCCCTCACACCTGCAATATATCGTTATAGTTCGCTTCCTGTTCAAGCGAAACCGGTCGTCTGGACGCAGCAATTCCACTAACGAGTGGCTATGCATCGCCTGTTTGTCGCCATCAGGCCGCCTCTTCCCGTCCGGCAGCAGCTCCTTGGCGTGATGGCCGGAGTTCGCGCGCTGCGCTGGCAGACCGACGAGCAGCTTCACCTGACTCTGCGGTTCATCGGAGAGGTCGAACGGCACCAGGCTGACGATCTCGCGGCTGCACTCGGACAGGTCCGCACAGAGCCGTTCGAGATCGAACTTCACGGCATGGGAATGTTCGAGCGGCGCCGGCAGGGAGCCCTATGGGCGGGGATCCGCCCGAGCGAGCCGCTCCAGAACCTCAACGCCAAGGTCGAGCGGGCCTGCCAGGCGGCCGGCCTCGAGGCCGAGCGCCGTTCCTTTCATCCGCACATCACCCTTGCCCGCTGGAAGGGCAGGAAACCGGGCCTTGGCCCCTTCCTCGAGCTCCATGCGGGTCTTAGCTCGCCGCCATGGGAAGTTTTCGAGTTCATCCTGTTCGAAAGCCGCCTTGGCCGGGACGGCGCCCATTATGAGGCCGTCGAAAGCTACGCGCTGAAATAGGCTCGGCCGGGGGCCCGAAGGCCCCCGCAAGGGATTACCATATCCTGACCCGCTTTTCGGGCGGGAGGTAGAATTTGGAGGTCGGCTCGACCTTGAACGCCTCGTACCAGGCGTCGAGGTTCCGCAAGGGACCGATGACGCGGTAGCGGCGCGGGCTGTGAGGATCGGAGGCGACCTGCGTCTTGATCGCGTCGTCACGCTGTTCCCCGCGCCAGGCCTGGGCGAAGGCGAGGAAAAAGCGCTGGTCGCCGGTCAGCCCGTCGATCACCGGGGCGGGCTTTGCACCGGGCGAGAGCTTGTAGGCCTCGTAGGCGACCTCGAGGCCCGACATGTCGCCGATATTCTCGCCCATGGTGAGGTCGCCGTTGATGAAGATGCCCGGCGCTGCCTCGTAGGAAGCATATTGCTTGCCAAGCTCCGACGTCAGCGCCTTGAATCGCTCGGCGTCGGCCGGAGTCCACCAGTCGCGAACCGCGCCGGTGTCGTCGATCTTGCGGCCCTGGTCGTCGAAGCCATGCATGATCTCGTGGCCGATGACGGCACCGATCGCGCCATAGTTGACGGCCGGGTCGGCGGTCGGGTCGAAGAATGGCGGCTGCAGGATCCCGGCCGGGAAGACGATCTTGTTTTCAAGGCCGCCGTTATAGGCGTTGACCGTCGCCGGGCTCATTGCCCATTTCTTGCGGTCCACCGGCTTTCCAAGGTCGCTTAGCTGGTATTTCCATTCGAAGTCGGCGCTGCGCTTCACATTGCCGTAAAGCTCGTCCGGCTTCATCACCAGCTTCGAATAGTCGCGGAACTTGTCGGGATAGCCGACCATCACGTCCATCCGCTCCAGCTTGGCGAGAGCGGCCTTCTTGGTGCCCTCCTCCATCCAGCTGTTCCCGCGGATCCTGATCGCGGCGGCCTTCTTCAGGTTGACAACCAGCTCTTCCATCATCGCCTTGGACTGCGGCGAGAAATAGCGGTTGATGTAGGTCTCGCCGAGCACTTCGCCGAGGCGGTTGTCGACCTGGCCAATCCCCCGGCGCCACCGCGGCCTCAGCTGCGTTGCCCCGGTAAGCGTCTTGGTGAACTCGAACTTGCTGTCGACAAAGGCCTTCGACAGATAGTCGGAGGCCTGGTCGGCGACCTTGAAGCGCTGCCAGTTCTTCAAAAGCTCGAGCGGCGTCTTCTCGTAAAGGGCGGCAAGATCGCGCACGGCGGTGTTGTCGGCGACGAGGAACTTGGGCGAGGCAACCCCGGCGTCGACGAGGTAGCGGTTCCAGTCGATGCCCGGCGCATAGGCGGCTAGCTCGCCTCCGGTCATCGGGTTGTTGAGCTTGTCGATGTCGCGAAGGTCGGCCTGCGGCCAGGACAGCTTGGCTATCTCGGTCTCGAAGGCGAGGATCTGGTCCGCGACAGCCGGGGCATTGGCCGTGGAGACGAGTTCGAGCGTCCGCTGGATATAGGCCCGGTAGGCGTCGCGCTGGGGCCGATACTTGTCGAGGAGATAATAGTCGCGGTCCGGCAGTCCCATGCCCGAGGTCGCGACGAACGCGATGTTCATGGTCGGGTTGGCGGGGTCGGGAATGACGCCGAGAGCGAACAGGGTCGACCCGAAATCGGAGAAGCTCCCGGCCATCCGGCGGCTGAACTCGGCCTTGCTGCCGATGGCCGCCAGCTGCTCGAGATCCGCCATCAGCGGCCTGGCGCCGAGCTCTTCGAGGCGTGGCTCGTCCATGTAGCTGGCGTAAAGAGCGCCGATCTGGCTGTCTCTTGGTGATCCTGTCACGATCGACTGGAGGCGCACCTGGTTCCGGTCGTTCAGCTCCGAGCCGACGCCGTTCTGCGACTTGTCGGCCGGGATGTCGGTGACGTCCATCCAGCTGCCGCTGGCATAGCGCTCGAAATCATCGCCCGGCGCGACGGAAAGGTCGCGCGACGAAAGGTCGACGCCCCATTTTCCAAAGTGCACGGCGCCGTCGGCAGCCCCGGTCCCGGCGGCAAGCGCCGGCACGCCGCCTGCCAGCGAGACGGTTGCCGCCAGCAGCAGCAAGTAACGGGCCCTCCGGTTCCTCTTCCCACTTGCAATGCCCATGGATGCCCCCATCTCTTTGACTGGATTCATGAAAGTGCCATCCTGGACGATGCGGGAGCCTCGCTCCAACCGCCATCGACCAGCGCTGGGCTCTCTTCGATGAACATGGCGAACCAGGGCCGGGAAACGGCGTTGTCCCGACGCGTTGACCGCCAGAATGCCCTCGCGTAAACAAGAACAAATCTGGAACGAATTTTAAGGCCGATGCTGACCCACATCACCGTTCGCGGCGCGCGCGAGCATAATCTCAAGGCGGTAGACATCGCCATCCCGAGGGAGAGCCTGACGGTCATCACCGGGCTATCCGGCTCGGGCAAGTCGAGTCTCGCGTTCGACACCATCTATGCCGAGGGCCAGCGCCGCTATGTCGAAAGCCTCTCGGCCTATGCGCGCCAGTTCCTCGAGATGATGCAAAAGCCGGACGTCGAACATATCGACGGATTGTCCCCGGCCATCTCGATCGAGCAGAAGACCACCTCCAAGAACCCGAGGTCGACGGTCGCGACCGTCACCGAGATCTACGACTATATGCGCCTCCTCTGGGCGCGTGTCGGCATTCCCTATTCCCCGGCCACCGGGCTTCCGATCGAGGCCCAGCAGGTCAGCCAGATGGTCGACAGGACGATGGCCCTTCCGGAGGGCTCGCGTCATTACCTGCTCGCCCCGGTGGTCCGCGGCCGCAAGGGTGAATATCGAAAGGAGCTCGCCGAGTGGCAGAAGGCCGGCTTCACCCGCGTCCGGATCGACGGCGAATTCTACGCCATCGAGGACGCCCCCGCGCTCGACAAGAAGTTCAAGCACGACATCGAGGTGGTGGTCGACCGGATCGTCGTCCGGGAGGGGATCGAATCGAGGCTTGCCGACAGTTTCGAAACGGCGCTGAAGCTTGCCGACGGGCTCGCATTTCTCGATCCGGCCGATCCGGCTCCGGAGGCGGCCCAGCAGTCGGGGATGAAGCTCGATTTCGGGGTGCCGGGACGGATCGTCTTTTCCGAGAAATTCGCCTGCCCGGTCTCGGGCTTCACCATCGCCGAGATCGAGCCCAGGCTCTTCTCGTTCAACGCGCCGCAGGGCGCCTGCCCGGCCTGCGACGGGCTCGGCGAGAAGCTCGTCTTCGACGAGGAGCTCGTCGTGCCGAACCACGCGCTGAGCATCGCCAAGGGAGCGATCGTGCCCTGGGCCAAGTCCCAGCCGCCCTCTCCCTATTACATGCAGGTGCTCGGTTCGCTCGCACGCGAATATGGCTTCCCGCTCGACGTTCCCTGGCGCGACCTCGACGAGGAGGCAAGGCAGGTGATCCTTCGCGGGACGGGTGGCCGCCCGGTTACCCTGCGCTTTGTCGATGGCCGCAAGAGCTATGAGGTGAAGAAGCCGTTCGAGGGGGTCCTGGGCAATCTCGAGCGACGCATGCTCGCGACCGAGAGCGCGTGGATGCGAGAGGAGCTTTCCAACTACCAGGCCGCCCACCCTTGCGAGACCTGCGGCGGCCTCCGGCTTCGCCCGGAGGCGCTCAGCGTCAAGATCGCAGGCGAGGATATCTCGAGTTCAGCCCGTCGCTCGGTGGCCGATGCGCTCCGCTGGTTCTCGACGCTCGAGGAGCATCTCACTCCCCAGCAGAAGGAAATTGCCCGGGCCATCCTCAAGGAAATCAATGAGCGTCTCGGTTTCCTTCACAATGTCGGCCTCGATTACCTCAACCTCGACCGCAAGTCGGGGACGCTGTCCGGCGGCGAGAGCCAGCGGATCCGGGTCGCCTCGCAGATCGGCTCCGGCCTGTCGGGCGTGCTCTACGTTCTCGACGAGCCGTCGATCGGACTGCACCAGAAGGACAATGACCGGCTGCTGGAAACGCTTCGGCGCCTGCGCGGCCTTGGAAACACGGTGCTTGTCGTCGAGCATGACGAGGACGCGATCCGCTCGGCCGACCATATCATCGACATGGGCCCTGGTGCCGGCGTTCATGGCGGCGAAGTGGTGTTCGCCGGGACGCTTGGCGAGCTGCTCGAATCCGACGGGAGCCTGACGGCCGACTATCTCGCCGGCCGCCGCCATATCCCGATGCGGGCCGATCGGCGCAAGGGCAATGGCTCCAGGCTGACCGTTCATGGCGCTCGCGAGAACAACCTTCGCGATGTCACCGCGTCGATCCCGCTTGGTACGTTCACCTGCATCACCGGTGTCTCGGGGAGCGGGAAATCATCGCTCACCATCGACACGCTCTACGCTGCCGCAGCCCGGTCGCTTAACGGGGCGCGCGTCATTGCCGGCAAGCATGACAAGGTGACCGGCCTCGAGCACCTCG
>JAJJPO010000014.1:0-7298 GCA_032907585.1 Sphingomonas sp.
TGAGCGCGCCGCGCTCCTTGTAGGCGGCGGTGAACTGGAGATTTTCGAACTTCAGCCAGACTTCGGCATCGATGATCTCGGACAGCGTCTGGCTCTTCATCATCGGGGTGCGGACGACAGACCCCCGGATCCGGTCGGCTGCGGTGCGAATATCCTCGATCGTCGGGCGTGTCTTGGTAGGTGCGTCCATGGGAATTGGCCTAGACCTTCACGGGACCGCAAACAATGCTATCCCGATGGCCTATGAAATACAGCCTTGCAGCGCTCTGCGCGCTACTCGCCTCCAGCACCGCGCTCGCCGATACGCTGGTCCATAATGCCAATGGCATCCAGGTCGGTGCCGACGGGAAGCTTGATCGGTTTACCGGCCTCGTCATCGACGACGAGGGCAAGGTAGCAAGGATCCTGCGCGCCGGTGACGAGACGCCGACGGGAAGCTTCGACCAGCGGGTCGACGCCGGCGGAAATACACTTCTCCCTGGCCTCATCGGTGCCCATGGCCAGGTCATAGGGCTCGGCAAGGCCGCGCTCCAGCTCGACCTCAACGGTACAAAGTCGCTCGCCGAGCTGAAGCAGCGGGTGAAGGATTATGCGGCGGCAAACCCTACCGCTCGCTGGATTCTCGGGCGCGGCTGGAACCAGGAATCCTGGGCCGACAAGCGCTTCCCGACCGCCGCTGACCTTGACTCGGTAGTTGCCGACCGACCGGTCTGGCTTGGCCGCGTCGATGGCCACGCCGCCATCGCCAACACGGCCGCGATGAAGGCGGCCGGCATCGGCCCGGGGACGGTAGCGCCCGAAGGCGGCCGCATCGAAAACGGCCTTTTCGTCGATGCTGCAATGACGCTCGTGGAAACTGCCGTTCCCGCCCCTACTCCCGAGGAACTGGACCGGGCCCTGGCCGAGGCCCAGCGCCTGCTGCTCTCGGTCGGGCTAACGGGCGTCGCCGACATGGGAACGTCGCCAGGTGACTGGCTGGCAATGAACCGGGCGGGCGCTGCCGGAACGCTCAAGGTGAGGGTCCTTGCCTATGCCGGGGGTGCGGACGCGATGCGCAGCATCAACGGCGGAAAGCCAAGCGACTGGCTCTACGCAGACCGGCTCCACCTCGGCGGCGTGAAGCTCTACGCCGATGGCGCCCTTGGCTCGCGCGGCGCGCTGCTCAAGGCCCCCTATCATGACGCGCCGGGGACGCGCGGTCTTGCGCTGACCAGCCAGGCCGACCTTTTCGAGCAATCGCGAGAGGCCTCGAGCCGCGGCTTCCAGGTCGCCATCCATGCCATCGGCGATGCCGCAAATGCGCAGGTGATCGAAAATTACGAGAAGCTCGGCACGACGTGCAAAAGCGACTGTCGCTGGCGGATCGAACATGTCCAGATCATCGATCCGGCGGACATTGGCCGGTTGAAACCTGCCGGCATCATCGCCTCGATGCAGCCAACCCACCAGACCAGCGACCGGTTGATGGCCGAGGCGCGTCTCGATCCGCCGAGGCTGGCCGGCGCCTATGCCTGGCAGTCGATCGCCCGGTCCGGCGCAAGGATCGCGTTCGGCTCGGACTTCCCGGTCGAAAGCCCCAACCCCTTCCCTGGCCTTGCAGCTGCGGTCAGCCGCCAGGACATGCAGGGCCAGCCGCCCGGCGGCTGGCACCCCGAGGAGCGGGTCAGTTTCGAGCAGGCATTGGCCGGTTTCACGCGGGGCGCGGCCCACGCCGCCTTCGCGGAGACAAGGATCGGTGGCCTGGAGCCGGGAAAATGGGCCGACTTCATCCTGGTGGACCGGGACGTCAGCAACGTCGACCCGCAGGCCCTGGCCGGGACCAAGGTGCTCGAAACCTGGGTCGCGGGGCAAAAATACTGGGACGCTAGCGCTCGCCCTTCCGGCCAGCCCGTTCGGTGAGCATCGCGGGGGTGAGAATCTGGGGAAGCTCCTCGGGCTCGGCGTTGCCTGGCGAATACCAGAGATAGAGCGGGACCCCGGCGCGTCCCCGGGATTCGAGGAAGCGGGTGATCGCCGGGTCCCCGTTGGTCCAGTCACCGACCAGGATCTTCACCCCGGCCTCTTCGAGCGCGTCGCGGACTGCCTCCCGGTCGATCACGGCCGCCTCGTTGGCCTTGCAGGTGAGGCACCAGTCGGCCGTGAAATAGACGAACAAGGGCCTTCCTTGCGCGCGGTACCGCTCGACTGCGCCCTCGCTCCAGCGTTCCGTACCCGCTGGCACCTGAATGGGTTGTTCTGAGCGCGCGGGAAGCAGGGCAATGGCAATTGCGCTGCTCGCGGCAAGCAGGAGCAGCGCCGCCCAGCCGCCACGGGCACGGCCTACCTGGGCCCGTCCAAAATAGGCGAGGAGCACGACCGCGCGCCCGGCAAGGCCGACCCCGACCGCAAGCCCCGCGACGGACGTGTGCTCTTCCGATCTTGCCTTCGTGCCGGGCTTCAGAGACAGGCGATGGCCTTCGCCGCCATCGCGATTGCAAGGAAGTGCTGCAGTCTCGTCATCCATCGCCCAGGCCTTGGCAGCCATGTCCTGAAGCCCGGCACGAAGGCAATCACGATGAAGGGGATGGCAAGGCCGAGACCAAGGGCGGCGAAGACGGCGATCGAGCCCGCGAGCGGCAGGAGGAGCGCGGTGCCGAGCGCCGCGCCAAGGAAGGGACCGGCGCAGGGCGTCGCGACAAATGCGGCGAGCGCCCCGGTCCCGAAGCTGCCCTTGGGATCATGATCTCCGGCAAGGACCGGTAGCTCGAACAGGTGGAGAAGGTTGAGCGTTATCGCCACGGCGAGCAGCATCAGGAAGAGAATTGCCCTTGGGTCCTGGAGCTGGAATGCCCAGCCCGCCTCGGCTCCCGCGGCGCGGATGAGGAGAAGCACGGCCCCGAGGCTTCCGGTCCCGATAACGGCGCCGGCCGTGTAGGCGAGCGCATCCCGCCGCGCCTGGTGTGCCCAGCCGCCGGATTTGGCGAGGTGGAGCGCCTTCAAGGCCAGGATCGGAAAGACGCAGGGCATGAGATTGAGGAGAATCCCGCCGACGAGGGCGCCGAGCACTGCAAGAGCGATAGCCCGGGAGCCAAGGTCTGCTATCCTGCTTCCCCCGGCCGGGACGTCGCCCGGAACCGCCTCTATCTCGAGACCCCGGCCATCACCGAGCGAAAGCACTCCCGTAAGGCTTCGAGGCTCTCCGCGGCGGCGCTCGAGCTCGACGATCAGGAGATCGCCGTTGCGCCGGAAGTTCTGGGGCGCCGCATAGTCGATAGGGCCATCGTCAGCCGGGAAGAAATAGGGCTCGTTGACCGTGACGCTTGCCGGCAGCGGGATCGCAAGCTCGATCCTTTCACCGCCTGTTTCAAAGCGGGCCGGGCTTGAAAGCGGCCTCGGCAGGGCCTTGCGCCACTCGTCAAACCGTGCCCGCTCGGTCTTTTCGCCGCTGCCAATGGCAAGGTCGAGCGAGAACTCGCCGCGCTCCGGCACGCACACCTTGTCGGTGCACGCCAGCCACTCGGCCCTGGCCCGGATCGGGAGGACACCGCTGGCGCCGGACGGGACCTTGAGCCGCGTGAGGATCGCGTGGTCGCGCTCGTAGACATAGTTGACGATGCCCGCGACCAGCAAACGGTCCGGAACCGGGAATCGCAGCGGCGCTAGGCTGGCCCCTTCAGGCAATTGCCACTCGATCTTCATCGGAAGGCCGGCATCGCCCGGGTTGAGCCAGTATCCGTGCCAGCCCGGGTCGGTATGCATCCAGATGGCAAGCTCGACTTCGCCGCCGGGAACCGCTGTCCCCTCGGCGACCAGCTCGGGCCGGATCGCGTTCTCGCGCGGGCCAAGCTGGGCCGCGACGGGGGCTGCAAGGAACAGGAAGAGGAGGAAAAGAAGCCGGCGAACCATTTCGCTTCGGGGGCCTAGCCGGCCTTTCGCTGCTAGTCGAGGTTGGGCCTCAGCCAGCGAGCGGCAAGTTCGACATCAACCCCGCGACGCTCGGCATAATCATCGAGCTGGTCCTGCCCTATCCGGGACACGCCGAAATAGCTTGCCTCCGGGTGTGCAAAGTAAAAGCCCGAGACGGCGCTCGTCGGGAGCATCGCGAAATTCTCGGTCAGCTCGATCCCGGCCGGCTCGTCCCCGAGCAGGTCGAAGAGCAGGGGCTTCAGGCTATGGTCGGGACAGGCCGGGTAGCCGGGCGCCGGGCGGATCCCTCGATAGGATTCGCGGATGAGCTCCTCGTTCGAGAGATTTTCTCCCGGGGCATAGGCCCAGAGCGACGTACGGACATGCTGGTGCAGCCGCTCGGCAAAGGCCTCGGCGAGGCGGTCTGCGAGCGCCTTCAGCAATATGTCGCGATAGTCGTCATTGGCATCGACGAACCTCTTGAGATGCGGCTCGATGCCGTGGATCGCGACAGCAAAGCCGCCAAGCCAATCCTCTTCGGAAGGCGCAATGAAGTCGGCGAGGCACATGTTGGGTCGTCCCTCGCGCTTTCGAATCTGCTGGCGCAGCATCGGCAGGCGCGTGCGCTGCCCGTTCAGGACGACAATGTCGTCACCTTCCCGGCGGACCGGCCAAAGCCCGACCGTGGCCCTGGCCGTAAGCCAGTTCTCGCTGATGATCTGGTCGAGCATCTCGCGGGCGTCCTCGAACAGGCCCCTGGCGCTCTGGCCCACCACTTCGTCGTCGAGAATTGCGGGATAGGTGCCGGCAAGCTCCCAGGCCCTGAAAAAGGGCGTCCAGTCGATGGCCGCTGCAATATCCTCGATCGGCCAGCTGTCGAACTGGTGCAGCCCCGGCTTCGCCGGGCGGGGGCTCGGTTCCTTGTTGACGGGCGCAAAGCCATTGGCCCTCGCTTCGCCGAGCGGTGCAAGGGCATTGGTTCCGCGTCCCTCGCGGCTTTCCCGCAAGGCCCGATAATCATTGGCGGTCCGGCTGATGAGCTCCTCGCGCCCGCTGCCGTCGCTGACCAGCGCCGTCGCAACGCCGACGGCGCGGCTGGCGTCGAGCACGTGGAGCACCGGCCCCGAATAGGCAGGTGCGATGCGAAGCGCGGTGTGCGCCCGGCTGGTGGTCGCGCCGCCGATCAGGAGCGGCCGGTCCATCGCTGCCCGGTCCATTTCCTGGGCGACCGTCACCATTTCCTCGAGCGAGGGGGTGATGAGGCCTGAAAGGCCGATCATCGCCGCCTGGTTTTCCTCGGCTGCCTCCAGAATCCGGGTCCATGGAACCATCACGCCAAGGTCGATGACCTCGAACCCGTTGCACTGGAGAACGACGCCGACGATGTTCTTGCCGATGTCGTGGACGTCGCCCTTGACGGTCGCCATGACGATCCTGCCCTTGGTCCCGGAATCGCCCGGCTTCTTGTCCTGCTCGATGAAGGGCAGGAGATGGGCCACCGCCTTCTTCATCACCCGGGCCGATTTCACCACCTGGGGAAGGAACATCTTTCCCGACCCGAACAGGTCGCCGACGAGGTTCATCCCCTGCATCAGCGGGCCCTCGATCACCTCGATGGGGCGGGCGAAGATCTGCCGGGCTTCCTCCGTGTCCTCGACGATATGGTCGTCGATCCCCTTCACCAGCGCATGGGCGAGCCTCTCCCTGACGGGCCAGTGGCGCCATTCCGCCGACTTTTTCTCCTCGGCTGCATCGGTCCCCCGATATTTCTCGGCGAGCGCGATGAGCCGCTCGGTCGCATCGTCCCGGCGATCGAAAATGACATCCTCGCAGGCCTCGCGAAGCTCCGGGTCTATCTCGTCATAGACGTCGAGCTGGCCGGCATTGACGATCCCCATGTCCATCCCGGCGGGAATGGCATGGTAAAGGAAGACCGAGTGCATCGCCCGGCGGACCGGCTCATTGCCCCGGAAGGAAAAGCTGAGGTTCGAGAGGCCGCCGGAAATATGGACATGGGGGCAGCGCTCCCTGATCTCCCGCGCAGCCTCGATGAAGTCGATCGCGTAGCGGCGATGCTCGTCGATGCCGGTGGCAATCGCGAAAATATTGGGATCGAAGATGATGTCCTCGGGCGGGAACCCGTCCGCCACCAGCAGCCGGTACGCCCGCTCGCAGATCTCGACCTTGCGCTGCTTCGTGTCGGCCTGGCCCTTCTCGTCGAACGCCATCACCACTACCGCGGCGCCATAGGCCCGGACTTTCCGCGCCAGGTCGAGGAAGGAAGCCTCCCCTTCCTTCAGGCTGATGGAGTTGACGATCGGCTTGCCGGACACGCACTGGAGCCCCGCCTCGATCACGCTCCACTTGCTGCTGTCGATCATGACGGGCACGCGGGCGATATCCGGCTCGGCGCCGAGGCGCTTCAGGAATGTCGCCATGGCAAGCTCGCCATCGAGCAGCGCCTCGTCCATGTTGACGTCGATCACCTGGGCGCCGGCCTCGACCTGGTCGCGCGCGACGGCAACCGCGGCGTCATAGTCGCCAGCGAGGATCAGCTTCTTGAAGCGGGCCGAACCGGTGACATTGGTTCGCTCGCCAATATTGACGAAGCGCGCGCCAAGTGCCGCGCTGGACACATCATTCATGCAGTCAGGTCTCGAAAATTGGTGGTGATGGGGCTGGCACTCGCGTCGAGACCGGCGGCGGACATGACTGGAACCGGGGTCACGCGGCGATCACCATTGGCTCAAGGCCCGACAGCAGGGTGCTCCGGGGGGCGCCGGGGATGGTTCGCGGGCTTGCGCCCCTGGCCGCCTCGGCGATCGCGGCGATATGGGCGGGCGTCGTCCCGCAGCAGCCCCCGACGATATTGACAAGCCCGGCGTCCAACCACTCGCGCACCTGTGCTGCGGTTTCCTCGGCGGCCTCGTCATAGCTTCCAAGCTCGTTGGGGAGCCCGGCGTTGGGATAGGCCATGACGAGCGTCTCGGCCTGGCGCGCAAGTGCGGCAAGGTGTGGACGAAGCTGCGCTGCGCCGAACGAGCAGTTGAGCCCGATCGTCAGCGGCTGCGCATGGCGGACGCTTGCCCAGAAGCCCTCGACCGTGTGGCCGCTCAGGTTGCGACCGCTAAGGTCGGTGAGGGTCATCGAGATCATGATCGGAAGCTCGCGGCCAAGCGCATGCCCTGCTTCAAGCGCCGCCATGATCGCCGCCTTGCAGTTCAGCGTGTCGAACACCGTCTCGATCAGGACGAAGTCGACCCCGCCCCTCACCAGCGCGTCGATCTGTTCGCGATAGACCTGCTTCACCTCGGCGAAGGTCACTTCGCGAAAGCCCGGATCGTTGACGTCGGGCGAAAGCGAAAGCGTCTTGTTGGTCGGGCCGATGGCGCCGGCTATCCAGCGCTTCCTGC
>JAJJPO010000015.1:0-7251 GCA_032907585.1 Sphingomonas sp.
GGCAGATCATGACCGTCATCACGGCCGAACCTCCAAAGCTCACAAGGGGAAGCGGGATCCCGACAACCGGTGCCAGCCCCATCACCATCATCAGGTTCACGGTGAAGTAGAAGAATATGGTCATGGAAAGTCCGGCCGCCGCAAGCTGGCTGAACGTCGTCCGTGCCTTCCTGCTGACATTCATTCCCCAGCGGACCACCATTGCGAAGGCTATGACCAGCATGACCCCGCCGATGAGACCCCATTCCTCGACGAAAGTGGCAAAGACGAAGTCGGTGTGGCCTTCGGGTAAATAGTCGAGGTGGCTCTGGCTTCCGTTGAGATAGCCCTTGCCCCATATCCCGCCAGAGCCGATCGCGATCTTTGACTGGCTGATATGGTAGCCGGCCCCGAGCGGATCCGCTTCCGGATCAAGGAAGATCAGCACCCGCTTGCGCTGATATTCGTGCATGAACGCATAGACGATCGGCAGGGCCGCCAGCACCGCAGCGCCGGCGGATAGAAAATACCACATCGGAAGTCCGGCAACGAACATCACCGTGACGCCTCCGACGAGGACCATAGTTGCAGTGCCAAGGTCCGGCTGGACGAGGATCAGAGACCAGGGGACGACTACCAGCAGCGCCGCTGGCCACAAACCTCTCCAGCGGCGGACGTCTGCGGCCGGCAAGAGGTCGTAGAATCTGGCGAGCACCAGGACCACCGCGGGCTTCATGAACTCCGAGGGCTGGAGGCGGATGAACCCGAGGTCGATCCAGCGCTGCGCGCCCTTGCCGACAAAACCGACCATCTCGACGATGATCAAAAGTACGAGGATCACCAGGTAGGTGGGGAAGGTGACCTGCTTGATGAAGCTCTCGGGAATATAGCTGATCGCGATCGCGAGGCCGAAGAAGGCGATGATCGTCACCCCCTGCTTGAGGGCCCAGGGCGACCAGCTGCCGCCTGCCGCGGAAAAAAGCGTAACGACGCCGATCGTGCAGATAAGCGCGACGAGCCAGATCAGCCGCCATGGAAGACGGGCGAGCGGCTGGGGGATGATGGCCGAGCTGATCATCAGGTGGGCAGCCCCGCATTGGCCTTGGAGGCATTTTCGAACTGCACCTGCCGCCGGGCGGTCCTCTCGAGGAGTGTTCCGCCCCACTGCTCTTCGAGCGCTGCAAGCGAGGCCATCGCCCGCTCGCGGTCGAACAGGTAGGTGAGTACGTCCTTGGCAACGGGCGCCGCGGCCCTCGAACCTCCCATGCCATGCTCGATGACAACCGATCCCGCGTAGCGGGGATTATTGTAGGGCGCGAAGAAGACGAACAGGCCGTGGTCGCGGTATTTCCAGTCGCCGCCCTGGCCTCGCTGGCCTGCCGTGATCTTCCTCACCTGGGCGGTTCCCGTCTTGCCGCACATCTCGACTCCTGGGACCTGGAGCCTGCTTGCTCCCGCGGTGCCGTCTCCGTTCACCACCTCCCACATGCCGCCCCTAACGACATCGAGATGCTCCGGGGGAAGGCCGAGCATGGGAGCTGCATCCTTGTGCGCGCCAAGGAGCCTTGGATGGAGATCGCGGCCCGAGGCGATCCTTGCCGCCATCACGGCAAGCTGGAGCGGGTTCAAGATGAGATAGCCCTGGCCAATGGAGGCGTTGAGCGTATCCGAAGCAGTCCAGTCCGGCCGTTCGACGACCCTGCGGCTTTCCTTATACTTGCGGGCCTTCCAGGCGCTGTCCGGGACCGTCCCGTAGCTTTGGCTGACAACGGGCAAATCGAACGTTGCGCCAAGGCCGAGCTTGCGCGCCATCACGGCGATGGCGTCATAGCCGACGCGGTGGCCCATCGCGTAGAAATAGGTGTTGCAGCTCTTGGCGATGGCCCGGCGCATGTTGACGGTCCCGTGCCTGCCAAGGCAGCGGAAGAAGCGGTTTCCGAGGCGATATCCTCCGGGACAAAAGACGGTTTCGTCGGGATCGATGCCGGCAGCCTGCAACGCAAGCGAGTTCATCGGCTTGATCGTGGAGCCCGGCGGATAAAGGGCGTTCAGCGTCTTGTTGACGAGCGGTCTTCGCTCGTCCTGGGAAAGCATCCGCCACTCGGTCTGCCCAATTCCGTCCGAGAAGCTGTTGGGGTCGTAGGCCGGCATGGACGCCATGCACAATATGTCGCCGGTCAAACAATCGATGATGGTGCAGGAGCCGGATTCCTCGCCGAGCCGCCTTGCGGCAAAATCCTGGAGTCCCGCGTCGATCGCGAGCTGGACGGTTTCGCCGGAGCGATCGGGCTTCGGCTCGAGTTCCCGGACGAGCTTGCCGCGAGCGGTAAGCTCGACCCGCTGTCCGCCAGGCTGGCCACGCAGCTTCTTTTCCAGCGTTTTTTCAAGGCCTTCCTTGCCGATCTTGAACCCGGGCGTGATGAGAAGCGGGTTCTTCTCGGCCTCATATTCCTTGGCGGAAGCGGCGCCGACATAGCCGATGAGGTGGCCGACTGCGGGGCCGGTCGGATAGTAGCGTGAAAAGCCGCGCATCGGCTGGACGCCGGGCATTTCGGGGAGTCGCACGGTGATCGCGGCATATTGGTCGTAAGGGACGTTCTCGGCGACCTGCACCGGCTGGTATCCGCGCGCGGCCCTGATCTCCTTGATGATCCGGTCGACGTCGTCGGGAGTGAGGTTGAGGATGCCGGTCAGCGTCCGAAGCGTCTCGGTCGGCCGGTCGAGCTGTTCTGGAAGCACGTCGACCCTGAAGTCCGAGCGGTTGATCGCCATCGGTTTTCCGTAGCGGTCGACGATCCATCCCCTTCGGGGCGGGACGATGATGAGCTGGACCCGGTTGCTTTCCGAGAGGAGCTGGTAATGTTCGTTCTGGGCGACCGAAAGATAGCCGAGCCTCGCGATCAGCAGACCGCCAAAGGCGGCCTGTGCGCCGCCCACCAGCATCATCCGGCGCGAGAAGGTGATCGACTGGTGCGCTGCGGTGAAGCGCGACGCCTTCATCGCCCAAGCCTCCAGCGGTCAAACCGGGAAGCAATATAGGCTGCGACCGGGAAGGTGAGGACGCTGATGAGGGTTGCTGGCCCCGCCGAGAAGTTGAACGGGACCCCGGCGCGCATGACGGCCGCGATCCGCCAAGGGGCGAGCTCCGAGCCGAAGATGAGGGTCGCCGCGATCGCCCACTCGATCCAGTAGTCCCGCCACATGGTCCGCCGGTCGAGGATGTCCATTGCGATCATCATCGCCGACCATAGCGCGACCGAAAGGCCGATGGGATTGCCGAGAATGACGTCGTTGATGAAGCCCAATGGCGCGGCCCACCAGGCCGGCCATGCGTCCGCCCGAAGCAGCCGCCAACCGAGCAGCATGAGCAGGCCGAAGTCCGGCCACCAGCCGGTCGACGACACGATGGGAAGGAGCGAGAGCATCGAGCCGGCTACCACCGTCGCGGCAGGGACGAACTCGGCGCCGGTACGCGGGCCGCGATTGAGACGGGACCGGGAGGGACCAAGGGCGGAGCGAACCATCAGTGGGGTTCGGCCCTTGCGCCGCGGGAGGTGGGAAGGGCTTCAGGCTCGTAGGCCGGCTCGACGATTGCAAAGCTGACCCGCGCCGGGTCGGCGATCGGGACAGCGATCGCTCCGTCGTCGTCGAGGCGAAGCACCTTGGCGACCGGGACGAGGGGAGGATAGAGCCCGCCCGTTCCCGACGTTACGATGATGTCGCCCGGTCGAAACGGGTTCTTGCCCACCTCGAGCGGCCTGACGTCGATCGTTCCATCGCCGCGGCCGGTCGAGATGACAGGCTGGCCGCCGCGAAGGATGCGGGCGGGAACGATATTGGCCCGGTCGGAGACGAGCAGCACCCGGCTTGCGACCGTTCCGGTATCGATGATGCGGCCGATCAGTCCCTCGGCGGCGCGCACCGGCATGCCATTGGCGACGCCGTCGCTGCTTCCGACCGAGATGATCGCAAAGCGCCTCGGGCTTTCGAAGGAGGAGCCGACCACCCGGCCGGCGGCAACCGCGTCCCGGGTCCGCTGGCGAAGCTGGAGCGCGGCCTTCAACTGGCGGTTTTCTTCCAGGATCGCCTTTGCTTCGACCATCCGCCGCATGAGGGCGGCACGGTCACGCTTCAGCTGGGCGTTCTGGTTCGCAGCGTCCCAATAGTCGCCTGCGCCGCCGACCAGCCCGGTCACCGTCGTCGTCACTTGCCGAAGGGCGCCGCTGATCGGCGCTGTCGTATCCAGGGCGACTCCTCGCACCGCCGCATAGCTTTGCGGAGCGACGAGCGAGAGGATCAAGAGGATAAGCCCGACGACGAGCCCTGCGACGACGGCGAGAAAGCTGAAGAAAAGGCTATATTGCGCGCGCCTCGACCAGCCCGGGCGCGGTCCCGCCGAGGCCGCCACGGCTCAGCTGCTCCTAGGCCGTCTGAAGGACGCCGCGGAACTGCTCCTCTTCGAGCGCCCGGCCAGTGCCGAGCGCGACGCAGGTCAGCGGGTCCTCGGCCACGGTCACGGGAAGCCCGGTCTCGTCGCGCAGCACTTCGTCCAGGCCCTGGAGCAGCGCGCCGCCCCCGGTGAGGACGATGCCCTGGTCGCAAATGTCCGCTGCCAGTTCCGGGGCCGTGTTCTCGAGCGCGATGCGCACGCCCTCGACGATGGTGCCGACCGGTTCCGACAGTGCCTCGGCAATCTGTCCCTGGTTGATCGAGATTTCCTTGGGGACGCCGTTTACGAGGTCCCGTCCCTTGATATGGACGGTGGTTCCGATGCCATCGACCGGCGGCTTTGCGATACCAACTTCCTTCTTGATCCGCTCGGCGGTTGCCTCGCCGATCAGGAGGTTGTGGTTGCGCCGGACATAGGAGCTGATCGCCTCGTCCATCTTGTCGCCGCCGACCCTTACCGAGGTGGTGTAGGCAAGGCCGCGAAGCGAGAGGACTGCGACCTCGGTCGTGCCGCCGCCGATATCGACCACCATCGAGCCGATTGGCTGGGTGACGGGCATGTCGGCGCCGATCGCGGCTGCCATCGGCTCCTCGATGAGGAAGACCGCCGAGGCGCCGGCGTTGGAGGCGGCGTCACGGATCGCGCGGCGCTCGACGCTGGTCGAGCCCGAGGGAACGCAGATTACGATTTCCGGGAAGCGCCAGGCGCGCATCTTGCCGCCGTGCACCTTGTGAATGAAGTGCTTGATCATCTGCTCGGCGACATCGATGTCGGCGATGACACCGTCGCGCAGCGGGCGGATCGCCTCGATCTGGTCCGGCGTCTTGCCCATCATCAGCTTGGCGTCGTCGCCGACCGCCTTCACCTTCTTTACCCCGTTGATCGTCTCGATCGCGACCACCGATGGTTCGTTGAGGACGATGCCGCGACCTCGCACATAAACCAGCGTGTTGGCCGTGCCCAGGTCGATCGCCATGTCGTGCGACATCCATTTGAACCAGCGCGTCCAGAACATCTTTTACCCGTCTCGCCCTTGATGTTGAGAAATAGCCGCGACGTTGCGGCGCGATTCATCGGTTATTATCAAAGCCCCTGTGAAAGCACCCTTAATTCTTTGAGAAATAACGCGCTTCAAGGATGCCATCCGATTGGGCTAGGACCGTTAACATGTCAATAAGAAGGCTTCCATCGGACCTCGTCAATCGCATTGCTGCCGGGGAGGTCGTGGAACGACCGGCAAGCGCTCTAAAAGAGCTCGTCGAAAATGCGCTCGACGCCGGCGCAAGGGCCGTTGCGATTCGCCTTTCCGCAGGTGGCCTCGAGCGGATCGAGGTCAGCGACGACGGCTCGGGGATGACCCCCGACGAGATGTCCCTCGCACTTGAGCGCCATGCCACGTCGAAGCTTCCCAACGACGCGATCGAGGAGGTGACCAGCTTCGGCTTTCGGGGAGAGGCGCTGCCCTCGATTGCAAGCGTCTCGCTCCTATCGCTCGAGAGCAGGCCGCGCGGGAGCGATGGCTGGCAGATCGAGATCGACCACGGGGCCAAGGTCTCGGAGCGCCCTGCGGCGCTTCCCCCTGGAACCCGGGTGAAGGTCGAGCAGCTGTTCGGAAAAGTGCCGGCCAGGCGCAAGTTCCTGCGTTCGCCCCGCGCCGAATATGCAGCCTCGCTCGACGCGGTGAAGCGCCTCGCGATGGCCCGGCCCGATGTCGCCTTCTCGCTCGAGCATGACGGTCGGCGGGTCCTTTCGGTCCAGCCGTCATCGGGGCCCGAGCGGGTCGCGGCGCTGTTGAGCCACGAGCTCGACCGCCATGGCATCGGCATCGACTGCGTTCGAGGCGAAATGCGGCTCACCGGGGTAATCAGCCTGCCCACCTTCAACCGCGGCATGGCCGACCAGCAGTTCCTGTTCGTCAATTCAAGGCCGGTGAGGGATCGCCTGCTGGTTGGCGCGCTTCGCGCGGCCTATCGCGACCTCCTCGCCCGAGACCGCCACCCGGTCGCCGCGCTTTTCGTCGAGGTGCCCACGGGCGAGGTGGACATCAACGTCCACCCGGCAAAGACCGAGGTGAGGTTCCGCGACCCCGCAGCGGTGAGGGGCCTCATCATCGGCGGCCTTCGCTCGGCGCTCGACGAGGCCGGCCATCGAAGCGCTGCCAGGGAGCAGTTCGCGCAAGCTGCCGCCTGGCAGGTCGAGCCGGTAGCGCCAGCCGCGCTTGGTGCAATGCAGCCCCACGTCTCGGCGCCACTGTTCGAGGCGGCAAATGGCCGCCTGGCAGCTCCCGTGGCTTTTCGGGAGGCGTTCGCAGCGCCGATGGGCCGGGCGGAACCGGCTGCTGAAATCGCGTCCGACGCAGAGCTTTACCCGTTGGGCGTCGCACGTGGGCAGGTCGCCGCGACCTACATCGTCTCCGAGGCCAGGGACGGGCTGGTCATCGTCGACCAGCATGCCGCCCATGAGCGGCTGGTGCTCGAGCGGATGCGCCGCGCCGCGGAGGGGGGAGAGGTCGCCCGCCAGGCGCTACTCATGCCCGACGTGGTCGAACTGGACGAACCTGACTGCGACCGGCTGGAAGAGGCCATTGGCGAACTTGCTGGCCTCGGGCTCGAGATCGAGCGCTTCGGGCCATCGGCGATGCTGGTGAGGGCAACGCCTGCGCCGCTCGGAAAGACCGACGTTGCCGCCTTGCTCCAGGACGTCGCGGCGGAGCTTGCCGAGCTTGGGACCGCGCTTTCGCTCCGCGACCGGCTCGACCATGTTGCTGCGACCATCGCCTGCCACGGCTCGGTCAGGGCAGGGCGGATCCTGTCGGTCGCCGA
>JAJJPO010000016.1:0-30301 GCA_032907585.1 Sphingomonas sp.
GGCATAATGCTCCATGTTCTTGGAATTGATGAAGATCTCGAACGGGCGCCTGCCGCCCTCGTCGATCATGTCATTGATGGTGACATAGACCGCGTGGGCGCTGTCGGGCCATTTGAGCTTGTAGGTGGTGCCGTGGAGCGCTTCCGAGCGGGCCGCGAGCGGCGGCTCGGGAAGCGGGTCATGCTTCGGCTTCGCCGTCGCCAGCACCGATCCTGTCACGGCGTTTGGCCGGTAGGTGGTGAGCCCCTTGCAGCCGAGGTGATAGCCTTCGACATAGATGTCGGCGAAGGCGTCGAAGCTGATGTCCTCGGGACAGTTCACCGTCTTGGAAATGGAACTGTCGATGAGGGCCTGGGCGGCGGCCTGCATCGTCAAATGGTCGGAAGGGACGAGGGTCTGGGCGCTGACGAACAGCTCCTGTGGGGGAGGTGCGTCGCCCTTGACGTCGCGCCAGGCGCGGAGCGCATAATCCTCGACCTGCTCCTCGCGCGACGTCCCGTCCGCGTTGCGGATCTTGCGGACATAGCTGTAGGCGAAGACCGGCTCGACGCCCGAGGAGACATTGCCGGCGAGAAGCGAGGTCGTCCCGGTCGGCGCGATCGACGTCAGGCAGCCATTTCGAAGCCCGTGCTTCGCGATCATCGCGCGCGTTTCATCGTCGAGCGACAGGAGGTTGGGCCGCTCGAGGATGCAGGGATCATATAGTGGGAAGCTGCCCTTTTCCGCGGCGAGCTCTGCAGAGGCGCGATAGGCCTCGCGCTTGATGATCTCGAGCCATTTGCGAGTGAGGGCGACAGCGGGCCCGCTTCCATAGGAGGTGCCGCAGAACAATAGCGCGTCGGCAAGGCCGGTGATTCCAAGGCCGATGCGCCGCTTGGACTTGGCTTCCGCTTCCTGCTGCGGCAGCGGATAGCGCGAGATGTCGATCACATTGTCGAGCATCCGGACCGCCGTCCTCGTCAGCTCGCCCAGTTCCTCCTCGTCGATGGCCGCGTCCGGCTCGAATGGCCGCTCGACCAATGCCGCGAGGTTGATCGATCCGAGCAGGCAGGCACCATAGGGTGGCAGCATCTGCTCTCCGCACGGGTTGGACGCGCTGATCGTCTCGCAATAGGCGAGGTTGTTCATGGCATTCACGCGGTCGACGAAGATTACGCCTGGCTCCGCCGTCTCGTAGGTCGATCGCATCAGCCGCTCCCAGATATCCCTGGCGCGGACCGTCCTGAACAGCTCGCCGCCGAACTGGAGCGGCCAGTCTCCGTCCGCCGAGAGGGCCTTCATGAAGGCCTCGGACACGAGGGCCGAAAGGGCGAAGGTGCGCAGCCGCGACCGGTCCTGGACCGACTTAACGTGCATCACCAGCACATTTGAGCCTTCGCGGCGGCTCCCGGCTGCATTCGCCGGCTTAACGTGCATCACCAGCACATTTGAGCCTTCGCGGCCGAGCCGAGGACGGAAAGGTTGAAATTGCGCAGCCGTGAAGGGTCCCGCTTGGCGTCGATGAACGCCTCGATGTCCGGGTGGTCGATCGAGAGGCAGCCCATCATTGCGCCGCGGCGCTGGCCGGCGGAAAGCACGGTACGGCACATGGCGTCCCAGCAATCCATGAAGGAGAGCGGGCCCGACGCATCTGATCCGACCCCCTTGACCCGGCTTCCGGATGGCCGGATCGTCGAGAAATTCATCCCAACGCCGCCGCCCTGCTGCATGGTGATCGCAGCCTCGCGCAGGTGGGTGAAAATCCCCTCCAGGCTGTCATCGATTGCCCCCATGACAAAGCAGTTGAACAGCGTGACCGAGCGGCCGGTCCCGGCCCCCGCGAGAATGCGTCCCGCGGGCATGAACTTGAAGCCGGCGAGGGCATCGGCGAAGCGGTCACGCCAGAGGCCGCGCTCGGCTTCCTGTTCCGCCTCGGCGACAGCGCCCGCTACCCTGGCGATGGTCGCGGCATAGTCCTGGTCCGAGCCCGCTTCCCCCTGGTAGCGATACTTGGCGGACCAGATTTCCTCGGCCAGCATGTTCGCGAACACCATTGTCTCTTCCCCCTCTCCTTTAATTTCGAGGCACGATATGGCAGCAGCGACCGGGCTGAATTGATCCAGCGCAAAGCTCTTTGTCCCGACCATTGAACAAGGCTCTTTCTGGGCCCGCTCGGGCCAGCGCCGGCCGAGGTTCGTGCACAACCAAAAGGGATCCACGGGACGGGACCAACACCAGATGGAAGAATTTTATACCCAGATCCGAGGCATCCACATCGCCGCCGTGGTCTTGAGCGGGTCGCTGTTCCTGGTGCGGGCCGCTGGCAACAACCTCTTTTGCGCCCGCTGGCCGATGGGCCTTGCGATGCGCTCCATTTCCTGGTCCGTCGACACGGTCCTCCTTACCGCCGCGTTGATGCTGATGACGATTGTCCGGCAGTATCCATTTGCCGATGCCTGGCTGACGGCAAAGCTGTTGCTGCTCGTCGCCTACATCGTCCTCGGCTGGTGGGCTTTTCGCGCCGAGCGCAGGAAAGTGCGGGTCCTCTTCTCGCTCGCGGCTCTTACGGTCTTCGGATTCATCTACACCGTGGCCCGCGCCCATGACCCGCTGGGAATCCTCGCGACGATTTGATTCACCTCAAGGCAGCAGTTCCCCGACCCGGCCATTGCAGATCCATCGGAGCGAAGGCCCCGACGAATGCAATGGAGATGAAAATGCGTATCGGACTTCTCGTCGCTGGAGCAGTAATGGCAATGGCCGTGGCGGCCCCGGCAGCTGCGAAGGATGTTCAGGTTAAAATGCTCAACAAGGGCGCCTCCGGCGCGATGGTGTTCGAGCCAGCGCTGGTCAAGGTTTCGCCGGGCGATACCGTCACCTTCGTTGCGAGCGACAAGGGGCATAATGCCGAGATCATCTCGACCATGATCCCCGCCGGCGCGGCGCCGTTCAAGGGCAAGATGAACCAGAACATCACCGTCAAGTTCAGCAAGCCCGGCGTCTATGGCTACAAGTGCCTTCCCCATTATGGAATGGGCATGGTCGGCGCGGTCATCGTCGGCAATGGCGGGTCAAATGTCGCCCAGGCCAAGGCGGCAAGCCATCCCGGCAAGGCCAAGCAAGCCTTTTCGGCGATCCTCAAATAGGCCTGGCACCAACCTTGCCACATCGGCCAGTAAGGCGCCGGCTGGTTTTCCCAGCCGGCGCTTTCCTTTGTGCCGGGCAAACTGCTTGTCGCCGATGGCGCCGAGCTTCATCGCTGTTGATCCTTGCCGGAGGTGCTGACTCTCTCGCGGCCATGGCGATCATTTGGAAGCTCCAGGCCCCGCCAGGGGAGGCGGGCCATTCAGGCCGGAATTGACCCGCGCAAGGCAAAGCCGGCAAGGCCTAGTCCGCGGTCCGTCCCTCCACCCAGGCCAATGCCTCCTCGCGCTGTTCGGGGAAAAAGACCTGGTAGCTTACGAACGGCAGCAGCGCGCTTTCGACCCTCGTTCCAAGACGCACCCAGGCCTGGTCGGCGACGACTGCAATCCGGCCGAACCGGTTGAGCTTTCCAAGAAGCGGCATGGCCCTTTGGATATGGGCAGGAAGCCCCTCCATTTCGATGCGTTGGATCGAAACGGTCTCGACGAACATGTGAACCTTGCCCTCGCCGCTCATGGCTTCGTCGAGACGGTCCATGATCAGCCTAAGATCACTGCCGGTAACCTCGTTGGAAACCCTGCAGGCCACGATGTCCCTCGCGCTTTCGAGCAGTTCGATCATCTGCCTTCTCCCTCTCGGCCATGGAAACAAAGACGGCGGCGAATTGCTCCGCCGCCGCCGGTTTGCCAGGCTTTAGGTGCTACTAGTGTCCCGAGGCCGCGATCATCGCAGGATCCTCTTCCTGGTGGGGCCGGAAGAGATCGGCGCGCTGTTCGCCCGACACCTTGAGAACGCCTTTCAACCCCTTTTCCATGCGCGAAAGGGCGTGGTCGACAAGGATGTAATTGCCCGGCACCTCGACCTTGAAGTCGGTGACCGCGGCGCCGCCCGGCGGGACCGTGATGGTCTGGACGTCGGTCATCGGGGCAGAGGTTACCGACGCGAGCGGATAGGCCTTGTCGAAAATCTCGCCGATGACATGGAAGCTCGAAGTCTTGTTCGGCCCGCCGACGCCGAAGAACAGCCGCACTGTCTCGCCGGTCTTGGCCGAAAGCGGCTTTCGCGACAGCCCGTCGGCAGCGCCGTTGAACACGAGATATTCGGGTGTCTCGGCGATCAGCTTGTCAATGCTTTCGGTGAGCTCGCCCTTCGTTCCATGTTCCTGCTCGGTGTAGATCTCGCCCTGCATCACGTAGAACTCGCGGTCGACCTTGCTGAGGCCGCCCTCTGGCTCCACCAGGATCATTCCATACATGCCGTTGGCAATGTGCTGCGCAACGGTCGGCGTCGCGCAATGATAGACATAGAGGCCGGGGTTCAGCGCCTTGAAGGTGAAGCCCTTGCTTTCGCCGGGGGCCGCCATCGTCGCGGTCGCGCCTCCTCCAGGGCCAGTGACGGCGTGAAAATCGACATTGTGCATCATCACGCTGTCGTCGGCATTCTTGAGCGTCACTTCGACGGTGTCACCGACACGTACCCGGATGAACGGCCCGGGAACCTGGTTGTTGAACGTCCAGTAACGATAGGTGGTCCCGTCATCGAGCTGGCCGGTCACCTCGGTGGTATCGAAATGCACCTTGACCGTCTGCGGCCCGCGCGCCCCGATTGGTGCTGGAAGATCGGTCGGGTCGCGAACGATGTCGACGATCGCGTTCGAAGCTGCAGCCGCCACCTGGTGCGATGCATGATCCTGCGCAATCGCCGGTCCTGTCGACAGGAGCGCTGCCGCACCGGTTGCGATCAAAAGATGCCGTTTCATGGATAGATTGTCCTTACGTGTTGAACCCGCGTGGAATTAGCTGGCTGGTCCCGGCGGCGATTTGCGCCGCATCAAAAATGGCGGTTCTGCGAATGATTTGATCTGAATCATCGCGACTTATCCTTCTGCCAGCTGGCCAAGGCGTTTCCGGTCGACGATGCGGAATGACTGTCTGCTGGTCAGCTGGATAACGCGGGCTGCCTTGAGCGCGCTGATCTCCCGGCTGACCGTCTCGATACGAAGGCCAAGATAATCGCCGATGTCCGCCCTCGACATCGGGAAGTCGATCTCGGAGCCCCCGGGAAGGGAATGACAGCGGCCGGCAAGCATGAGCAGGAAGGAGGCAATCCGCTCAGTCGCCGTCTTGCGTCCAAGAAGGACGAGCTGCTGCCGAGCCGCCGCGAGCTCGTGGGCCGCGACAGCATAGAGCCGGCGCTCGAGGAGTGGATGGCGGGCAATGAAATCGTCGAAGTGCCTGCGCGAGAACCTGCAAAGGGTCGAGGGGGAAACCGCCTCGGCGGTGAAGGCATGCTCCTCTTCCATCGTGATGCCGAGAAAGTCTCCCGGGAAAAGGAAGCCCGCGATCTGGCGGCGGCCGTCGGGCAGAAGCTTTGACAGGCGGAGGAGCCCGCTGGTGAGGCTGTAAACATTGGCGGCCTCGTCGGCCTCGAACACGACCGTGTCGCCGGCTTCATAATTGACCGATGGCCCGCCTTCCTTGAACTCGCGAAGCGCCGCCGATTCAAGGACGCCGCAGACCGCGAGCTCGCGAACCGCGCAGTCGAAGCAGGGGTGGTCCGGCTCCAGTTCCGGAAGAGTGGAAGCCTTGGTGGCCATGCCCATCATAGTTCCTCACGCAAAAAAATCTGGAGCATGTGAGGCAGATCAAAGACTGGACTGCCGCCCCGGTGGATAAGCCGATACATGGCAGTCCAGACCTCTTATAAGCCGCAATTCTACGTAGATGCCGTGACCCCGGCGCAGGCGGACGATGCCTATCCCCTCATTCGTGCGATTGCTCCCGAAGTGACTGTCGAGGGCTGGCGCGACTATGTGCAGCGCCGCTATCGAATGGGCGGGCTGCTGGGGCTCCACTCCGAAACCGACGGCATCGTCGGCCTGCTGAGCTACCGGCTGGGCGAACGGATGCGCCACGGCCTGGTCCTGGCGCTCGACGACTTCGTGACCTTCGAGCTCAGCCAGGCGGCGCCCGGCAGGAAGGCGCTCCTTGCCGCCGCCGAGCGGCTTGCGCTCGACCTTGGCTGCACGGGCCTTGAACTGCGGCTGTCCGCCAGGGGCTTCGCCGAGACGGACGGGGCACGGGCCCAGGGCTGGACGTCGCTCGGTCTCTCCCTCGATTCCGTCATATTCGTAAAGGCGCTGACCTCGACCGGCTAGATTGGCGGGGAACCCGGTTCGTCCTTCCCTGGCGCGCCAGTCCTTTTCATCACGCGGCAAGCTCCCGGACGGATTGCCTCGACAGCTGGGCTTCTCCACAAGCCGGCCATGGCGAAGCGTCACCAGGGGCAGCTTAAACGTGAAGTCGGCCCTGGCGGGGCGATCATGATGGGCCTCGGCTCGATGATCGGCACCGGCATCTTCGTCAGTATCGGCATTGCCGCCGGCATGGTCGGGCCCGCCGTCATGCTGGCCATTCTCATCGCTGCGTTCGTGGCAGGCTGCAACGCGCTTTCAAGCGCCCAGCTGGCCGCAAGCCACGCGGTGAGCGGCGGGACCTATGAATATGGCTATCGTTATCTCTCGCCGACACTCGGCTTCACGGCAGGCTGGGTGTTTCTTTGTGCCAAGACTGCATCCGCTGCTACCGCGGCCCTGGGGTTTGCAGCCTATGCGCTTCGTCTGACCGGTGGGACGCCGGGACTGGTTCCGGCGCTCGCAGTATTTGCGGTCGCAATCTTCACGCTGCTGATCCTTGGCGGGATCCGGCGCTCGAGCAGCGCGAACATCATGATCGTGTCTGTGACGCTCCTTGGCCTGCTGGCCTTTGTGCTTTTCGGTGCCGAAAGCGCCTGGCCGCGAAGGGACAGCAACCTTGTTCCCTTCTTCACCCTCAGCGGCACCCCACTTGCGAGCGCCCTCCTACATTCGAGCGCCCTCATGTTCGTCGCCTTTGCCGGATATGCTCGGATCGCGACGCTCGGCGAGGAGATCACCGACCCGCGAAGGAACATCCCGAGGGCGATCATCGCGACGCTCCTTGTCTCTGCGCTCCTTTATATCGGCGTCGCGGTCGTGGTGGTTGCCATTCTCGGCGCCGGCGGGCTGGAAAGCATTCCTGGCGGTCATGCAACGCCGCTCGAGCTTGCGGCCCGGGCAATGGACCGACCGCTTGTCGCGAGGCTCGTCTCGATCGCCGCGATCACGGCGATGCTCGGCGTCCTTTTGAACCTGATGCTCGGGCTTTCGCGCGTGGTGCTGGCAATGGGTCGGCAGGGAGACATGCCGCCTGCCCTTGGCCGCGTATCGCCCGAGGGCAGGGCTCCCGCGGCAGCCGTTATCCTCGTCGGACTGTCGATTGCCGCTCTTGCCTTCATCGGCAGCATCGAGACAGCCTGGTCATTCAGCGCCTTCACCGTCCTCGTCTATTACGCGATCACCAACCTTGCGGCGCTCCGGCTCCCCAGCGAGCAGCGACTATATCCGAGGTGGGTTGCGGCCTGCGGGCTGGTTGCCTCGCTCTTGCTGGCCTTCTTCGTGCCGGTGCCGATCTGGGCGGCCGGCCTCGTCATCATCCTCGTTGGCCTGCTCTGGAAGCGCTTCGCCCCCTTATTGTGGGCATGACTAGCAGCCAGGCTCGGCCAGGCCGCTTTCGGGCAAGGCAGGTCAATAGCCCGTGTAGCGACCGGGCCGATGGAAGACGATCAGCACTCCTGCAACTGACACGGCGCTCAGGATCGAGGCCGCGATCATCGGGGGCTCCATGTCGAGGAGCGGGAGGGCCGACGAGACAATCAATATGTCTGCAGCAAGCTGGGTCCTGCCGACATTCCACCCCCGGCTCTTCTGGAGCGACAGCGCAAGCATGCCGATCCCTCCGATCCCCACCTGGTGGCGGGCAAGGATCAGCAGGCCCGTGCCAATCACCGAGCCGCCGAGGACCGCGGCGATGAAGATGTTTCTTCCCTCGATCGAGAAGGCTTCGGGCGCGATAATGGCCAGGCCCGACAGGAGAAGATTGGCGCCGACAGCTTTCCCGATGGCGCCGCGGCCCATCGTCCTTCCCGCGAGCAGGAAGAAGGGAATGTTGATCAGGGTGAACAACACGCCCGCGGGAAGCGGTACGAGGTAGGAGAAGAGGAGGGCGAGCCCGGCCGTTCCGCCGGTCACCATTCCCACCGACTGGAGCCAGGCCAGCCCGATCACGATGAGCGTGCAGCCGGTAAGCCAGGCATAGCCATCCTCGAAAATCGTATGCCGTGACGGTTCCGCTAGCGATCCCTCGCGGCCATGGCCAGGCGCCGCATGCCGTTCGTCTAAAATCAATGGTTTGCCTTATTCACCCCGGACGCCGGAAAAATTGCGCGCCCAAGCCCCAGACTTACAAAATGCCTCGATAGCGGACTAGAGTTGGCTGGGGATGATCTGGATCAAAACCCCGACGCGCAATCCGGGCTATGGATGCGCGAACAGGCTCGATGGAGGCAAGGCTGCAGACGCGAGGGGAGCAGATGCTGGCACTGCGCCGCGCCAGGGAAGCGGCCGCTCCGCCGATCCTCCGTGGCGGCTTCCGGCCATTCTTCCTGGGAGCCGCCGTCTGGGCGGTCGCCGCAATCATCCTCTGGGTCCTCGCGCTTACCGGCCGGATCGCGTTGCCCTCGGCCTTCGACGCACTTGCCTGGCACCGCCACGAGATGCTGTTCGGCTTCGTCGCTGCAGCGATCGCGGGCTTCCAGCTGACCGCGATCCCCAACTGGACGGGGCGATTTCCGGTCAACGGTCCGCCCCTCGCGGCGCTCTTCGGCTTGTGGCTGGCCGGCAGGATCGCGGTATTATTTTCGGCCGTTGCACCGCTCCTGGCCGCGGCTGTCGATGCCGGCTTCTTCCTCGTCCTTGCAATGGTCGCCCTGCCCGAGGTCATCGCTGCCAAGGGCCGGAGCCTGCCAACGATCATCCTGATGGTCCTGCTCGGAACAGCCAGCCTGCTCGACCATTGGGCGGGGGCCGGCGGACCGGTGGATCCCGAGCTTCCCTTCAAACTCGCCATCGCCATCGTCACGCTGATGATGGCCCTGGTCGGCGGCCGGATCATCCCGTCGTTCACGCGCAACTGGATGGCGAGGCAGCGGATCCTCGAGGGCCAGCCCGGCCAGCCGGGCCGGTTCGACAAGATCGCAAATTCCATAACCATCCTTGCGTTCGCCGGCTGGCTCGCAGTGCCCCAGGGGCCGGTGACCGCGGCGCTGTTCGGGGCAGCCGCGTTGAGCCAGGCGTCCCGGCTCGCGCGCTGGAAAGGCTGGAAGGTTGCCCGAGATCCGCTCCTCTTGGTGCTTCATCTTGGCTATGCCTGGATAGCGGTCGGCCTCGCCCTCATGGCGATGAGCCAGCTCGGCGACGACGTTCCCCGCTCCGCTGCGGTCCACGCTCTTACCGCCGGCGCCATGGGGACACTCATCCTCGCGGTCATGACCCGCTCGAGCCTCAGCATGACCGCGCGCAAGCTCGAAGCCGGGCCGGCAACCATTCTCATCTACGTGCTGGTCACGCTCGGCGCAGTCCTTCGCCTCGCCGCTGCGACTTCGCTCCTCGACTACCGGCTTGGCATCGAGGCAGCGGCAATCGCCTGGGGGGCAGCTTTCCTGCTCTTCATCTTCACCTATGGCCCGATCCTGTTTGCGCCGAGGCTGGGAGAGAAAGGCTGACCCGGGCCGGGCCTCGAACGCGCGCCGGCTCGCGCGAACCTCCCGGGCCTTTTGCGGGCCGATGGAACATTCGCAATGAACGCGCGGTTTGGTCCTGCATGATTGGAGCGGGGTTCCGGCGGGGCGATAGCAGCTTCTTCGAGCGCAGCACTGGCAGCGACGTGGGACCGGTTCGCGTCGCTCTTTGCAACCAAGGCGTTGCGCTGCTTCGCGAAAATTCGGTGGGCTTGACCCTCGCGAGAAGATTGTCTGAACTGTGACCAAGCAATCCGCTTACCCTCGGAGACGAGACAGGATGGATGCAGCGGCAACAGCCGGGTCAATGGTCGACGGTTTCGGCCGGAAGATCGATTATGTCCGGGTCTCCGTCACGGACCGCTGCAACCTGCGATGCCGGTACTGCATGTCAGAGCAGATGCGCTTTCTCCCCAGGCGTGACATCCTCGCCCTCGAGGAAATCGTCCAGCTTGCCGAGATCTTCATTGCGCGGGGCGTAAGGCGCATCAGGCTGACCGGCGGCGAGCCCCTGGTCCGGCGGGGAGTGGGGCAACTGTTCCGCGACCTTGGCAGGTTTATCGGCCAGGGCCTGGACGAGGTGACGCTGACCACCAACGGCGTCCTCCTTCCCCGCTTTGCCGGGCTCCTGGCCGATGCCGGCATCCGCCGGGTCAACGTAAGTCTCGATAGTCGAAGGCCCGGGCAGTTTGCGCACATCACGCGCGGCGGCGACCTTGCAAGCGTGCTGAACGGGCTAGAGGCGGCCCGCCAGGCGGGCCTCAAGGTCAAGATCAACATGGTCGCGCTCGCCGGCCTCAACGACGGCGAGTTCGCGGACATGCTTCGCTGGTGCGATGGCGAGGGTTTCGACCTCACTCTCATCGAGACCATGCCGCTTGGCGAGGTCGAGGAAGATCGCACCTGCCATTACGTCCCTCTCGACAGGGTGAGGCGCCAGCTTGAGGAAGAGTTCGGCCTGACGCCCATGCTTTCGCGCACCGGCGGTCCTGCGCGCTATTTCTCGGTCGCAGGGCTCGGGGTCCGCCTCGGGTTCATCACCCCGCTCAGCAATAATTTCTGTTCGGGCTGCAACCGGATCCGGGTCGCGGCCACCGGGACCGTCTTCGGCTGCCTTGGCCAGGACCAGAAGGTCGAGCTTCGCGACGCGCTTCGTTCCGGTGGGCCGGGCGAGGTAAACCGGTTGCTCGACGAGCTGCTCGCCGGCAAGCCCAGGGGGCATGACTTCCACATTGGCGCCCGCCGCCCCGCGGTCGAGCGCCACATGAGCGTCACGGGGGGCTGATGGCGGGGGCTGGCAACATGATGTCGAACGAGGGCAAGGGCGCGTTCATCGGTCGCCGGGCGGGCCCTGGCAGGCGCCTCGAGGAGCCGCTTCGGTGAGCCCGGCGGCAGCCGACGTGCCCGCTGCCGGGGCGAACCGGGTCCTCTGGACCAGTTCGGCTGCCTTCACTGCCTGTTTCGCCGTCTGGACGATCTTCTCGATCATCGGCCTCGGCGTGAAGGATGAGCTGGGCCTTAGCGAGACCCAGTTCGGCCTCCTGGTTGGAACGCCGATCCTCACCGGCTCATTGTCCCGGGTCCTGCTCGGCATCTGGGCCGACCAGATCGGCGGGCGACGGGTGTTCGCGGCCGTCATGGTGCTGGCTGCGATCGCGACCTTCCTCACCTCGCTTGCCGATACTTATGGCGAGCTGCTGATCGCGGCTCTCGGCGTAGGCATCGCCGGCGGTTCCTTCTCCATCGGCGTCACCTATGTCTCGAAATTCTTTCCTTCCGCGCAACAGGGCACGGCGCTTGGAATTTTCGGCGCCGGCAATGTCGGCGCGGCGGTAACCAAGTTCCTCGCGCCATTCGTGATGGTCGCGGCAGGCTGGGAGGCAGTGGCCCAGCTATGGGCGGCAGGCCTTTTCGTCATGGCTCTCGTCTTCCTGCTGCTTACCAAGGAGGATCCCGACCAGCTGGCGAGGGCACGCGAGGGGCGCAAGGCCGAGACGCTGGCGAGCCAGTTGTCAGTCCTCAAGAACATCCAGGTCTGGCGCTTCTCGCTCTATTATTTCTTCGTGTTCGGGGCTTTCGTCGCCCTTGCGCTCTGGCTGCCCCACTATCTCATCGGCGTCTACGACCTCGACATAAAGACCGCCGGCATGCTCGCGGCATTCTACTCCGTGCCCGCGAGCCTGTTTCGAATCTATGGCGGGAAGCTCTCGGATCGCTATGGCGCCCGGTCGGTCCTTTACGTGACCCTCGCAGTGTCGGTGCTGTGTACCTTCATGCTGTCCTATCCCCCGACCACCTACATCGTCGAGGGCACCAGGGGCCCGATCACCTTCCGTACGGAAATGGGCCTCATCCCGTTCCTGTTCGCGATCTTCATCCTCGGCTTTTTCATGAGCCTCGGGAAGGCCGCGGTTTTCAAGCATATCCCGGTCTATTATCCCAACCATGTCGGCGCCGTCGGCGGCCTCGTCGGGATGATCGGCGGGCTCGGCGGCTTCGTGCTGCCGCTTGCATTCGGCGCACTGGCCGACGTGACCGGCATCTGGACAAGCTGTTTCGTCCTCCTGTTCGTCCTGGTCACCATCGCGCTCGCATGGATGCATTTCGCGATCCGGCAGATGGAGGCGAGCGCCAGTCGCCGCGGCACCAGCGACAAGGTACCCGAACTGCCCGAGATGCAGGGCCTGGGCGAGCCCGGCGTCACCGTCCCGCCGCGAAGGGCCGGGCCGATCGCCGACTGGCGGCCCGAGGATCCTGGCTTCTGGCAGGCAGGCGGACGAGCCATCGCCCGGCGCAACCTCTGGATCTCGACCTACTGCCTGCTGCTCTCCTTTGCCGTTTGGATGGTCTGGTCGGTGGTGGTCGCGAGGCTCCCGGCAATCGGATTTGAGTTCAGTACCGGGCAGCTGTTCTGGCTCGCCGCGGTTCCCGGCCTCTCGGGGGCGACGCTGCGCATCTTTTACGCCTTCCTGGTGCCCATTTTCGGAGGGCGGCTGTGGACTACCATGTCGACGGCCTCGCTGCTCATCCCCGCCTTCGGGATCGGCTATGCCGTCCAGAACCCCGATACGCCCTATCTCATCTTCCTCGTGCTTGCGCTGCTGTGCGGCCTCGGAGGAGGCAATTTCGCATCCTCCATGGCCAACATCAGCTATTTCTACCCCAAGGCGGAAAAGGGGAACGCGCTCGCCATCAATGCCGGTCTCGGCAACCTCGGCGTAAGCTTCATGCAGTTCCTCGTCCCGGTCGTCGTGACCATGAGCCTGTTCGGCGCCCTCGGAGGCCAGGCGCAGACCGCGGCGGACGGGACCCAGTACTGGATGCAAAATGCCGGGTTCGTCTGGATCCCGCTCATCCTCGTTGGAAGCCTCCTTGCCTGGTTCGGGATGAACGACATCCTGTCGGCGAGGGCTTCCTTTGCAGACCAGGCAGCAATCTTCGGGCGGCTCCACACCTGGCTGATGTGCTGGCTTTATACCGGTACCTTCGGGACCTTCATCGGCATGTCCGCGGGATTCCCGCTTCTTTCCAAGCTGGTGTTCCCGGAGGTCAACGCGCTCAGCTACGCCTTCATAGGCCCGCTTCTCGGCGCGCTCTCCCGCGCAGCGACCGGCTGGGTGGCCGACCGCTACGGCGGCGCCAGGGTGACCTTCTGGGTCTTCATCGTCCAGATCGCGGCAGTCGCTGGGATGATCTTCTTCCTCGACGCGAGGAGCTTCGCCGGCTTCTTCTCGATGGTGCTGCTGCTGTTCGTCGCCAGCGGCGTTGGCAATGCATCCACCTTCCAGATGGTACCGGGGATAATGGGCCGCGAGATCAGCCGGGCCGAGCCCGGCCTCGCCGAGGACGCGCGGCGACAGCAGACCGAGCGGGAATCCGCCGCGGTCATCGGATTCACTTCCGCAATCGCCGCCTATGGCGCCTTCTATATTCCCAAGGCCTATGGTTCCTCGATCGAGCTGACCGGGACAGCCAATGCGGCCCTGTGGGGGTTCATGATCTTCTATGTCAGCTGCGCGGCGCTGACATGGCTGCTGTACAGCGGGCCCCGCGGAATCCTGCACGACATCGAGCGGCGGCTGGCGCCCGCCGCAGCGCCCGCATCGCCAGCCTAGAAGGACCCAGCGGATGAGTCATTTCCTCGATCGCCTGACCTACTTCCGGAGAACAAGGGAGAAATTCTCCGACGGCCATGGAATCACGACGGACGAGGCCCGCGACTGGGAGGACGCCTATCGCAAGCGCTGGGCCTCGGACAAGATCGTCCGCTCGACCCATGGCGTGAACTGCACCGGCTCCTGCTCGTGGAAGATCTACGTCAAGGGCGGGATCGTCACCTGGGAAACGCAGCAGACCGACTACCCGCGCACTCGTCCCGATCTTCCGAACCACGAGCCGCGCGGCTGCCCCCGCGGGGCGAGCTACAGCTGGTACCTCTACTCCGGCACCAGGATCAAATATCCGCTGGTGAGATCAAGGCTGATCCGCCACTGGCGCGAAGCCCGGGCGAAGATGAGCCCGGTCGCCGCCTGGAAATCCATCGTCGAGGACAGCGAAAAGCGCCGTGACTGGGTCGCGAAGCGCGGCCGCGGGGGATTTGTCCGCGTCGGCTGGGACGAGGTAACCGAGCTGATCGCAGCCGCGAACGCCTACACGATCCGCGAATATGGACCTGACCGTGTCGCGGGCTTCTCGCCGATCCCGGCGATGTCGATGATCTCCTATGCCGCTGGAAGCCGCTATCTCTCGCTGATCGGCGGCAATCTCCTGAGCTTTTACGACTGGTACTGCGATCTTCCGCCATCGAGCCCGCAGACATGGGGCGAGCAGACCGACGTCCCCGAAAGCGCCGACTGGTACAATGCAGGCTTCCTCCTCGTCTGGGGATCCAATATCCCGATGACGAGGGCTCCCGACGCGCATTTTTATTCCGAGGTTCGCTACCGCGGGGCGAAGAGCGTCGTCATCGCGCCCGACTATAACGAGGCGGCCAAATTCTCGGACATGTGGCTCCATCCCAAGCAGGGAACGGACGCCGCCCTGGCACTTGCATTCGGGCACGTCGTCCTGCGCGAGTTCTACGTCGACCGGCAGGTCGACTATTTCATGGATTATACCCGCAAATATTCCGATTTCCCGATGCTGGTGAAGCTGGAGGAACGCGATGGCCGGCTGGTCCCGGACCGCCTGCTGCGCGCAGCGGACATCGCCGGCAACCTTGGCGAAGCGGTCAACCCGGACTGGAAAACGGTCGCCTTCGACGAACATAGCGGCGAGCTGGTTGCCCCGCTGGGAACCGCGGGGTTCCGCTGGAACGACAAGGGAAAATGGAACCTCGAAGAAAAGGACGGCCAGGGACGCGACGTCCGGCTTCGCCTCAGCATCGCCGGTAGCGAGGATGGTATAGAGCCGGTTGCACTTCCCTATTTCGGTTCGACTGCGCCCCATGATTTCGTCGCCACCGAGCATGACGAGATCCTGCTTCGCAACATCCCGGTAAAGCGGCTCGAATATGCCGACGGCAGCAGTGGCTATGTCGCCACCGTCTTCGATCTCTTCTGCGCAAACTATGGCGTCGACCGGGGCTTTGGCGGCGAGAATGTCGCCAAGAGCTTCGACGACGATCTACCCTTCACGCCGGCCTGGGCAGAGAAGGTGACCGGTGTCCCCCGGCAGGCGATCATCCAGGTGGCGCGGGAGTTCGCGGCCAATGCCGAGGCCACCAACGGCCGCTCGATGGTGATCCTCGGGGCAGGGCTCAACCACTGGTACCACATGGACATGAGCTACCGCGGGATCATCTCGCTGCTCGTCATGTGCGGCTGCGTCGGCCAGTCAGGAGGGGGTTGGTCCCATTACGTCGGCCAGGAAAAGCTGCGCCCGCAGACCGGCTGGCTGCCGCTTGCCTTCGGCCTCGACTGGACGCGGCCACCAAGGCAGATGAACGGGACCAGCTTCTTTTACGCCCACACCGACCAGTGGCGTTACGAGAAGCTGAAAATGTCCGAGATCCTCTCGCCGCTGGCGCCGGAAGGCGACTGGTCGGGAAGCATGCTCGACTATAATGCCAAGGCCGAGCGGATGGGCTGGCTGCCTTCCGCGCCGCAGTTCGATGCCAACCCGCTCGACTGGGGCAACAAGATCAAGCAAGCCGGCGCGGATCCCGCCAGCGTCATCGCCGACGCATTCCGGGCGGGCGACATCAAGCCGTCGAGCTGTGATCCCGACAACCCGGTCAACTGGCCGCGCAACATGTTCTTCTGGCGCTCGAACGTGCTCGGCGCCAGCGGCAAGGGGCATGAATATTTTCTCAAGCACCTGATCGGCTCGCTGCACGGGGTGGTGGGGACCGACGACGAGCGGGGCGGCATCCAGAAACCCGAGGAGGTCGTCTGGCGCGACGAGGCACCGGTCGGAAAGCTCGACCTGATGGTCAACATCGATTTTCGGATGTCGACCACCAGCATCTATTCCGACATCGTCCTTCCAACCGCGACCTGGTACGAGAAGCACGACCTCAACACCTCCGACATGCATCCCTTCATCCACCCGCTCTCGGCGGCGGTGGACCCGGCATGGGAGACCAAGAGCGACTGGAACATCTTCCGGGCGATCGCGAAGAAATTCTCCGACGTGGCGCCCGAGGTCCTGGGCGTCGAGCATGACGTCGTGATGACGCCGATCATGCATGACACGCCGGGCGAGCTTGCCCAGCCCTATGAGCCGAAGGACTGGATGAAGGGCGAGTGCGAGCCCCAACCAGGCAGGACCATGCCGAACGTCACGCTGGTCGAACGCAACTATCCCGACACCTTCGCCCGCTTCACCTCGATGGGCCCGCTTCTCGAGAAGCTCGGCAACGGCGGAAAGGGGATCAGCTGGGATACCAAGCACGAGATCGAGCTGCTGGGCGACCTCAATGGCCGGGTCCCTGACGGCTCGGCGGCCGGACGTCCCCGGATCGATACCGACATCGATGCCTGCGAGACCATCCTGATGCTGGCGCCCGAGACCAATGGCGAAGTGGCAGTGAAGGCGTGGAAGGCGCTCGGGGAGATGACCGGGCGCGACCACCTGCACCTGGCGGAAGGCAAGGAGGAGGAGAAAATCCGCTTCCGCGACGTCGCCGCGCAGCCGCGCAAGATCATCTCGTCGCCGACCTGGTCAGGCCTCGAAAGCGAGCATGTCTGCTACAACGCGGGCTATACCAACGTCCACGAGCTGATCCCCTGGCGGACGCTCACCGGCCGCCAGCAGCTCTACCAGGACCATCACTGGATGCGGGCCTTTGGCGAAGGGTTCGTTACCTGGCGGCCTCCGATCGACACCAAGACGGTGCGCCAGGTGCTCGGCAAGCTTCCAAACGGCAACAAGGAGATCATGCTCAACTTCCTCACGCCGCACCAGAAGTGGGGCATTCACTCGACCTATGCCGAGAACCTCATCATGCTCAGCCTCAACCGGGGCGGGCCGATGTTCTGGATCAGCGAGGAAGACGCCAGGGCAGCCGGCATCGAGGACAATGACTGGATCGAGGCGTTCAACGTCAACGGAGCGCTGACCGCAAGAGCGATTGTCTCACAGCGGATCCGGCCAGGCTCGGCGATCATGTACCATGCCCAGGAGAAGCTGGTGAACACAGTCGGCTCGGAAATCACCGGCCAGCGAGGGGGCATCCATAACTCGGTAACGAGGATCAACATGAAGCCGACCCACATGATCGGCGGCTATGTCCAGCTCGCCTACGGCTTCAACTATTACGGGACGGTTGGCGCCAACCGCGACGAATGGGTGATCGTCCGCAAGATGAGCGAGATCAACTGGTTCGACAAGAGCGCGGACGACGCCGCCAATGTCGAAGGCGGAACCGCCGACTGGGGGACAGGTACCAGGGACGCTGCTGCACGTCGGAAGGAGGAAGCGCGATGAAGGTTCGTGCCCAGATCGCGATGGTCCTCAACCTCGACAAGTGCATCGGCTGCCACACCTGCTCGATCACCTGCAAGAACGTCTGGACCAACCGGGAAGGCGTTGAATATGTCTGGTTCAACAACGTCGAGACCAAGCCCGGCATCGGCTATCCCAAGGACTGGGAGAACCAGGAGCGCTGGAAGGGCGGCTGGATCCGCAAGAAGAATGGCAAGATCATCCCGCGCCAGGGCGCCAAGTGGCGCATCCTCTCGAAGATCTTCGCCAATCCTCACCTGCCGGAGATCGACGATTTCTACGAGCCATACACGTTCGAATATGAGTGGCTTCAGGCGGCGCCCGAGCTCCAGGCCCAGCCGACCGCCCGCCCGCGGTCGCTGGTAACGGGCGAGCTTCTCAACAAGATCGAATGGAGCGGCAACTGGGAAGACATGCTTGGCGGCGAGTTTTCCAAGCGCAGCCACGATTATAATTTCGAGGGGATCGAGAAGGAGATCTACGGCCAGTTCGAAAAGACGTTCATGATGTACCTGCCGAGGCTGTGCGAGCATTGCCTCAACCCCGCCTGCCTTGCCTCCTGCCCGTCAGGGGCAATCTACAAGCGGGCCGAGGACGGCATCGTCCTGATCGACCAGGAAAAGTGCCGCGGCTGGCGGATGTGCGTCTCCGGGTGTCCGTACAAGAAGATCTATTACAACTGGTCGACCGGAAAATCGGAGAAATGCATCTTCTGCTATCCGAGGATCGAGGTCGGCCAGCCTACCGTCTGCTCGGAAACCTGCGTCGGCCGCATCCGCTACCTCGGCGTCGTCCTTTACGATGCCGACCGGATCGAGGCTGCCGCTTCGGTCGAGAACCCCAGGGATCTCTACCCGGCGCAGCTCGACAGATTTCTCGACCCCAATGACGTGGCCGTCCAGGAAGCGGCCCGGGCCGAGGGGATCACCGACCAGTGGCTGGAGGCCGCAACCAGGTCGCCGGTCTACAAGATGGCGATGGAATGGAAGATCGCCTTCCCGCTCCACCCCGAATATCGGACTCTTCCGATGGTATGGTACGTGCCGCCGCTCTCTCCGATCCAGTCGGCCGCCGAAGCGGGCAAGATCTCGGCGAAGGACGGCATGCCGGACGTCAGGAGCCTTCGCATTCCGCTTCGCTATCTGGCGAACCTGCTGACTGCCGGCGACGAGGAGCCGATCGCGGCCGCCCTCGAGCGGATGCTGGCGATGCGAGCCTATATGCGCGCCAAGAGTGTCGAGGGCCGGATTGACGAAAGCATAGCCGAAGGCGTCGGGCTCGACCGGGCGACCATCGAGGAGATGTACCGGGTGATGGCGCTCGCCGCCTACGAGGACCGCTACGTCATCCCGACGGCACGGCGCGAACTCGACGAGGATGCCTATGTACTGCGCGGCTCCTCGGGCTTTGGCTTTGGCGAGCCGACGCGCGGGTCGAACAAGGTCAACCTGTTCGGCGGAACCAAGCGAACGCCGCGCAAGCCCCACATGGATATTCCGACATGAGGATGACCCTTCGCTCGCTCTCCGTGCTGCTCGGCTACCCTTCGGCCGAGCTCAAGGACCATGCCGCCGAGCTTCGCCGGGCGATCCGTGACGAGGGAGCCCTCGGGCCAGCCGAACTGGGGCGACTGGAGCCGCTCCTCGCGACGATGGAGAAGGACGATCTCCTCGACCTGCAGTCGGCCTACAGCGAGTTGTTCGACCGCTCGCGATCCCTCTCGCTGCACCTGTTCGAGCATGTCCATGGCGACAGCCGCGAGCGGGGCCAGGCGATGATCGACCTTGGCCAGCAATATATCGCCAGCGGCTTCCTGCTCGAGGCAAATGAGCTCCCCGACTTCGTCCCGGTCTTTCTTGAATATGTCTCCTGTCTTCCGCCGCGAGAGGCCATCGAGACGCTTGGCCAGCCGGTCCATGTGTTCGCGGCGCTGGCCGAGCGGCTCGACAAGCGAGAGTCGGTTTACGCGTCAGTCTTTCACTGCCTCGTGGCCCTGGCCGGTGTCCGGCCTGACGTCGCCGCGGTAGCGGATATTGACCAGAACACGCCGGCCGAGGACCCGAAGGAAATCGACGAGGAATGGGAGGAGGCGCCGGTCTCCTTCAATCTCGGCGGTGCCCACGAGATGGGCGGCCCGACCGGCGTCGTCGCCAAGATCAGGGCATCGAACCGCAGCGTCACCAGGGAGGCCGGGGCATGAATGATTTTATCAACCAGATGGCGTTCGGCTGGTACCCCTATCTTGCCGTCACGGTGCTCGTCGTCGGCAGCATCTTCCGCTTCGATGCACAGCAGTTCGGATGGCGCTCGCAGTCGAGCCAGTTCCTGCGCAAGCGCCAGATGATGCTCGGCTCAAACCTGTTCCACATGGGCATATTGGTGCTCCTGGTTGGCCATTTCATCGGCCTGCTCACGCCGATAACCGTCTTTGATACCCTCGGCGTCAGTCACTCGTTCAAGCAGACCGCGGCCCTTGTCGTCGGCGGCCTTGCCGGCCTTGCCGCATTTGTCGGTTGCACGCTTCTCCTTCACCGGCGCCTCCTCGACCCGCGTATCCGCAGGAGCTCGTCCTGGGGAGACATCGCGGTCCTCGTGCTTTTGTGGATGCAGCTGATCCTTGGGATCCTCACCACCTACTGGACGATCCAGCATCTCGATGGCAGCGAGATGGTGAAGTTCATGCGCTGGGCGAACGGGATACTGACCCTCGACCCCGCGGCGCCCGACCTCATCAAGGAGGTAGCGCTCGTCTACAAGCTCCACATCGTCCTCGGGCTGACACTTTTCCTCATCACGCCGTTTACGAGGCTGGTCCATATCTGGAGCGCGCCGCTCACCTACCTGATCCGCCCCGGCTTCCAGATCGTGCGCTCGCGCCGGGTTGGCCGCCTCCGTTCGCCCACCCACGGGCCGGCCGGCGTTGCACCGAGCTATGGCGGCGACACGGTGATGCGAACCGCGCTGGACGAGGGCCGCGCCACATGAGCCGCCGCGCCGATTTCATCGAGCTGGAAGGATCCGACCATTCGCCGCCGGTCATGCCGAGCGGCTGCGCAAGCCACGGCTGCGCTGGTCCGGAGCCCTCGATCCCGCCGCCGCCAAGCTTCGGCGAGGTCCGGGTGAATGGCGTCGAGATCGATCCCGAGGCAATCGCCCGGGAAATCCAGCACCATCCCGCCCCCGACGCGGAGACAGCCTGGATCGAGGCGGCCCGGGCACTCGCCGTGCGCGAGCTCCTGCTCCAGGAGGCCCGCCGGCTGGGGCTGGACCCCGAGCCCGAGGAGGATGAAGCAGGGCGGATCGAGGAGGAGGACGACGCCCTTGTCCGGACCTTGCTCGAACAGGCAGTTGCTCCTGCCGAGCCCGGCGAAGAGGAATGCCGCCGCTACTACCAAGCCAAGGAGGCCCGGTTCAGGACGCCAGACCTGTTCGAGGCTGCACATATATTGATCGAGCCCGGCGGCGATGACGAGGAAAGCTGGATCGCCGCTGAGCAGCAGGCACGACAGATTGCCGCCGAAGTCGGAAATGACCCGGCGGCATTTGCGCGTGCAGCGCGGACCATGTCCGGCTGCGCTTCGGCCCAGCAGGACGGTTCGCTCGGCCAGGTCCGCCGCGGCGAACTGGTCCCTGCCATCCAGCAGGCCCTCGAGGCACTGGAAGATGGCGAGACGGGCGCAGATCCGGTCAGGTCACGCTTTGGCTGGCACGTGCTGAGGCTCCAGCGCCGGCTTCCCGGACGCGCGATCCCATTTGACATGGTGAAGGACAAGATCGGCGACATGCTCGAGGCGCGCAGCTGGTCGGTCCAATCCGCCCGTTATGTCGCGACCCTCGCGGCACGGGGGGAAGTGGAGGGCGTCGTCATCGGCGTGGATGGCAGCTGATGGCGATGCTCGGCGATCTCCTGGCGGCGGCAAGGGCCGGTTCGGGAGAATTCGGGCCATGGCTCAAGGCATCTGACCCGGAGCTGGCCGCTGCCGTCGAGGCCGCGGCCGCGGCAGAAGGAACAAGCACGACCTCCTTTGTGCGCGGCGCAATTTCAGAATTCAGCCGATTTGCAAGCGAGGAGGACTGGGCGACGCTGACGTCGGCCATCAAGAACGCGCAAGACCCTGGCACGGCGTGCCTTGTGGCGATGGTCGATTGGCGCTTGTCGATCGATGCCTGCCCGGTACATTCCCACCAGCACCCGTCGGAAGGAGGAAAGGCTGATGAGCGACGCCACCCGAGACAAGCCTGAGGAAGCTCCATTGAACCCGGCGCTCAAGAGCACTACCGAGACGGTGTTCGACACCAAGAATCCGTCGCCGCCGCCGATCGAGACGACCTCGTCGCGCGAAGGCGAGGGCGAAGGCTGGCCGATCGCCTGGGTAGTCGTGACCGTCGTTTGCGTGATCGTCGCGATCTACCTCATTACCTGACGGGGCCGCTCGGTTAGACGGCCATGGGCCGGCCAGCCTCAAGGCCGGGATCGACATCCGGGGGAAAATGGACGCCTCAAGCCTCGCTGCAATAGCCGTGCTGATGGGGCTTGCGGCAGCGCTTTACTCGACGGTCGGCCATGGCGGCGCTTCGGCCTATCTTGCGATCATGGCCCTCTTCTCGGTCACGCCCGAAGTGATGAGGCCCACGGCCCTTGCACTCAACCTGATCGTCGCCGGGCTTGCCAGCTGGCGCTATTGGCGCGCCGGCCAGACCAACCTCCGCCTGCTCGCGGCATTTGCGGCCGCGGCCGTCCCCGCGGCCTACATCGGCGGCAAGATCCACGTGCCGGCGGACATTTATCGGCCGATGGTTGGCGCGCTCCTCATTGTCGCGGCCATCCGCCTGTTCTGGCAGCCGGCGCGTATCGCGGACCGGCAGCTCCGCCCCGTTACGGCGCTGATTGCGCTCCCAGTTGGGGCGCTTCTCGGCCTGTTGGCCGGGCTTACCGGGACGGGGGGCGGGATCTTCCTTAGCCCGCTCATCATCCTTTTCCGATGGGAGGATGCGCGGCGTACGTCGGGCATCGCCGCCGGCTTCATCCTGCTCAACTCCATAGCCGGGCTCGCGGGCAATCTTTCCTCGGTCCACTCGCTCCCGGCAGAACTTCCGATACTCGCAGCAGCGGTCCTCGCCGGCGGGCTTCTCGGCAGCTGGATGGGCTCGGCACATCTTCCAAAACCGAGGCTTCTCCAGGGGCTTGGACTTGTGCTCGTCATCGCCGGCGCCAAGTTGATCTTCTCATGACCAGTCCTCGGCATATCGGGATCGCAATCCTCGCCGGCGGCGATGGAAGCAGGATGGGCGGTGCAAAGCCGCTTGTCCGGCTCGCGGGCCGGCGGCGATGGAAGCAGGATGGGCGGTGCAAAGCCGCTTGTCCGGCTCGCGGGGCAAAGCCTGGTTGAACGCAGCTATGCCAAGGCTCGCGGCTGGTCGGACCATGTCGTCGTGGTTGTTCGCTCGTCCTCCCAGCTGGGCGGGCTCGACCTCCCATCCATCGGTGATGAGCCCGGGATGGAAGGACCGCTTGCGGGTCTCGCTGCGGCGCTTCGCTGGTCCAAGAAGGGCGGGCGGCAGGGCCTACTCGCGATCGCCTGCGACATGCCCTTCCTGCCGGACGACCTTCCCGGTCGGCTGGCCGCCGGCATCGGAAAGCATCGGGCAGCTGTCGCGGCGAGTGGCGGCCAGCTCTATCCGGTGTGCAGTCTCTGGCGGAATGAAGCGCTCGAAGAGCTGCCGGCCTATTGCCGTTCAGGCCGCAGCTCCCTCCGGGGATTTGCGCGCCATCTTGGCTTCGCGGCAGTGGAATGGCCCGCGAACGGCCGCGACCCCTTCTTCAACATCAACAATCCGGACGACCTTGCAGCCGCAAAGGCAATATTGTCCGGCTAGAAATCAAGCACCCAGGCAGCAGCACCGGTTTCAGCGGGCGGAGCGCCGGCCCGGCGGCGGATCAGAAGGTCCGCCGCGGCAAGGACGCTTTGTGCTCCGCTATCCTGGTTGCTTTCCGGTTCGACCCCGTCCTGCACCGAGTGGGCACGCAGGAATGTCTCGCGTTCGCCGCAGGCCGGAAGGGGCGAAAGCAGGCTCTGTCGCCGCCATTGAAGCGCAGAGCCGGGACTGCGACCGGAAAGGCCGGCGAGGAGTGGCGCGAGGAACAGCCTTGCAGTGACCAGCGCCGAACTGGGGTTTCCGGGAAGGCCGAGAACGAACTTTCCCCTGGCCCGGCCAAGCCACACGGGCTTTCCAGGCTTTATCGCGACCTTGGAAAACAGAATTTCCAGCCCCTCGGCCTCGAACATCGTCTTGGCGAAGTCCTTTTCGCCGACCGATGCGCCTCCGGTGACCACCACGAGGTCTGCCTCCTCCAGCGCGTCGGCCGCGGCTGCCTGCATCGCCGGGAGCTCGTCGGCGAGACGCAGGCGCTTGCCGACGTCTGCGCCCCAATCGGAAGCAAGGGCTGCGATCCCGAAGGAGAGGCTCTCGGGAATTTTCCCGGGCGTCTCCCGTGCAGAGCCGGGTAGAGCGAGCTCATCGCCGGTTCCAATGACAAGGACGCTCGGGCGACGCCAGACGGAAAGCTTTGAGAGATCGGCGCCGGCGCAAGCGACAAGCTGGCGATAGCCCAGCACGGTTCCCGCCTCGAGCAACCTGTCGCCCGCCCTGAAATCCGAGCCGCGGGTCCGGATATGCCTCGCGGGTCCGGGATGAACGTCGATCACCGCCTCGTCGCCTTCGCGGCGGACCACCTCCTGGATGACGACCCGGTCGGCGCCGTCGGGCATCGGCGCGCCGGTGAAGATGCGAACGGTCTTTCCAGGCGCGAGAATTCCACCAGTACCCGACCCTGCGAAGGATGAGCCGGCCACGTGCAGCCGCGAGGGAAGCTCGTGAAGATCCTCTTCCCTCACTGCATAGCCGTCCATCGCCGACACGTCGGATGGGGGGGCATCTACCTGGGCTATGACCGGCTCGGCGAGGACACGGTGATGCCCCTCGGCAAGTGGCACCATTTCCTTGCCCAGCGGCCTTGCAACCTGCGCGACGAGCTCGGCCGCCTGGTCGTAAGTGATCATGCCCGTGACCAGCTACCTGACCGTCCGCCCGACTTGGCCGTGACCTGGACGGCCTCGATGCTCATTTCCCGATCCACGGCCTTGAGCATGTCGAACAGGGTGAGGCAGGCGACGGACACGGCGGTGAGTGCCTCCATCTCGACCCCGGTCGGTCCGACTGTCCGGACTTCCGCGGTCACCCGAAACCCCGGCAGCTGCTCATCAGGCTCGATCCTCACCCCGACATGGGTGAGCGCAAGCGGGTGGCACAGTGGAACGAGGTCCGAGGTCCTCTTGGCGGCCATGACCCCGGCCAGTTCGGCGGTCTGGATGACGGCGCCCTTGGGAGTCCTTCCTTCGAGTGCAAGCTGGAGCGTCGCGAGCCCACACCGCAGTTCCCCCGTAGCGGTCGCGGAACGGTGCGTTGCGTCCTTCTTGCTCACATCGACCATGCGAGCCCGGCCCTCCGGGTCGATATGGCTGAGGCCGGTCATGCGCAAACCTCTCTTAGTCGCGGGATCTGGCCGGCGAGGGAACAGGGGCGGTAGCGGCTGTCCAGCTCGAGGGCGAGGACCCGGTCCCAGCCGTCGCGGCATGCCCCGGTCGAGCCGGGCAGGCAGAAAACGAACGTATCGTCGACCTGGCCAGCAAAGGCGCGTGACTGGAGCGTGGAGACGCCGACAGTTTCCAGGCTCGCCTGGTGGAACAGTATGGAAAAGCCCTCCATTTCCCGGCGGAACATAGGTTTCAAGGCCTCGGGAGTAAGGTCCCGCGGTGCAAAGCCGGTTCCCCCGGTCGTGATGACGACGTCGACCCCGGGGTCGTCGGACCATTGGCGCACGATCCCGCGAATTGCCTCGATATCGTCCGGTACGAGCTTTCTAGCCGCAAGCACATGGCCGGCACCGGTCAGGCGTTCGGCAAGCAATGCGCCGCTGGTGTCGGTTTCTTCCGTCCTTGTATCAGAAATCGCGAGAACGGCGATCCGCAACGGGTAAAAAGTCAGGCTTTCGTCAATTCCGGCCATTCAATCGCTCCACCGCGCCCGGTCGGCATGGTCCTTGGTGGTTGGCTCAATCCAGCGGGAAGCGTCAACTGCGTCCTCGCGCTTCCAGAAAACGGCCTCCGTCTTGAGGAGGTCCATTGCAAATTGTGCGGCGTCAAAAGCGGCCCGGCGATGGAGTGCAGCCGTAGCCACGAACACGATCGCCTCCCCCGGCTCGATCTGTCCGCAGCGGTGAACGACGTGGATCCTGGTGACGTCGAATTTCGCGACGGCGCGCTCTGCAATGGCATCGAGCGAGGCCTTCGTCATCGTCGGGTGATGGTCGAGGTATAGCCCGACTACATCTCGGCCGTCAGACGAGCTGGGGCGGGCCAGGCCGGCAAAGCTGACGATCGCTCCTTCGCCCCCGGTGGCGGCGCTGAAAAGACGATATTCCTCGCCCGCATCGAAGCTGTCAGTTGCGAGGCGCGTGGTGCAGGTCACTCCTAGCCTCCGGAGAGTGGCGGGAAAAATTCTACGGTGTCGCGATCAGTGAGGTCATAGTCTTCACCGACCAGCGTTTCTCCTGCGCAGGCCCGGGTCCGCGCCAACAGATCGTCGGCGGCGTCGGGAAACCTCAATGCCAGGAGCTCGCGCAGCTGCGCGACCGTATGGGTCCCTTCCGGCACTTCCAGGTCGATTTCGCGCCCTAGCCGCTCGCCAAGCGATCCATAAAATCTGATCTTCAGGGCAACCTCCCTGGCGGCCCAGGCATGAGGTGGACCGCCAATCCGGGCATAGCCCCATGAGCAGGGAACGCAAAGCACTGGGAGTAGGGATCCAGCCACTCAGGTAGTAGTGAGCGCGGCTCGTAAAAAATTACGAAATTCCGTATTGTTCAAACGACACTAACGGAATGTCGTTGACAAGAATGAACTCACCAATTACGGATTTTCGTAAACTGGACAGCTCAGTTACGGAATATCGTATGACATATTCACCTTTTGTAACGCTTGGCCGCCAGATCAGGCAGATGCGGCTCGACGCCGGCATGACCCAGCGCGATCTGGCATCCCGGGTCGGACGTAACGCGGTGCGCATATCAGAGTTCGAACGTGATCTTCTTCAGGATCGATGGGGCCGCGACCGGCTGACCCTACTGATGGAAATCTGCGATGCGCTCGGGACCAATTTAATGCTTGTGCCGCGGGCCCGCACGGCGGAGGTCGAAGCCCTGCTAGGGGGCGCACCCGGGCAATCCGGCCCGGGAGACGTCGTCTCGGCCTTCGAGGAGCTTTTCGTGGACCTCGGCGATGATGAAGGCGAGCGCTGATGGCCAAGGCGGCGGCCGTCCTCGGCGTCTTCCTTCTCGACCAGCTTCAGAACCCCGTGCGCGTCGGGACGCTGAGCCGAGATGCCGACGGCGGCGTTTCGTTCGTGGTAAGCGAAGCATATCTGCGCGATCCCGATCGACCAATTCTCAGTCTCGGCTGGTACGACACCCGGTTCGATGAGGGGAGTAAGCGGCGGCTTGCAAGTCGCCGTGACAAAATTGCTCTGCGCGGGGCACTCCCACCGTGGTTTGCGGGGCTGCTACCCGAAGGTGCACTGCGCGATCTGGTTCTTACCGAGATGGGACCGGGGGACCACGACCAGTTCGACGTCATCACCAGACTCGGCGGCGACTTGCCGGGCGCGGTAATCGTCAGTCCGGAGACGGATGACATCAAATCGGCGGGCCCACTTAGGTTGGAGCGCGTAAGAGGACTTCCCACGGCCGACCCTGAGGGCATGGTCAAATTTTCCCTGGCTGGCGTCCAGCTCAAGTTGACGGGCGACATCAGCGGTGACCGGTTGACGCTGCCGGGACGGGGATCGAGCGGCCGGTGCATCATCAAGTTTCCCGCCAAGCCATACCCTGGGCTACCGGAGGTTGAGTATGCCGCGATGCAGCTCGCGCACGCAGCTGGAGTGAACACGGCCAGTTGCCAGCTGGTCCCCTGTGACGCCGTAGAGGGCGTTCCTGGCGAGCTTCTGACCCACGGTGCGAACGTCCTCGTGGTTCAACGCTTCGATCGTTCCGACAACGACGCACGCATCCATATCGAGGATGCAGGCCAGGTCCTCGGAGCGCTCGATATCTTCAAATATACGATGGGGACGACCGACACCGTCCTCAATATGGTCCGAAGGTTCAGCACGGATTCGCGCGCCGATATCGCCGAGGCGTTGCGCCGCGTGGTTGTCGATGTCTTGATTGGCAATGGCGACAATCATCTCAAGAACTGGTCGTTCAGGTTTCCCGGGGCGGGGGAAATCAGGCTGTCACCAGCCTATGATATCGTGCCAACGATTCTTTATCTGCCAGGCGACGAATTGGCGTTGCGGTTCGTCGGAACCCAGCGTTTTGAATCGGTCAACCTGCATCGATTTGAGCGGATCGCATCCTTCCTTGGTCTCGACCCGAAATGGGCCGGAGCCGAAGTGCGAAGAACGATTGACGAAACGCAAAACTTGCTCGCTAGCCAAAAAGCCGAGGGCGCGCGGTATTGCAGGCCAGTAGCCATAACGGAATTCCGTATTTTTTGACGGTACTAACGGAATTCCGTTGACAGGACAGACGATCCGAAATGGGCGGTAGCCGAAGTCCGGAAAACGATTGAAGCGGCTCTCGACACGTGGCCGGCCATGTTGGCATCGCTGCTCGACGAAGAGCGTGCCAGGATATTGACCAGCAGGCTGGATGCCATGCCCCTGGTTGCCGAGGCGCGCGGCCGCTGACGCTTCGCAAATGGAACCTGGTCGCTGCGCAAGCGAGCAATTAAAGCGCACGCAATCCGCGACGGGAAATCCCATCGGTTGACCGCCCAGCACGATTCACCTTCCGCTCCATTGATTGCCCATCCTCAACTTTTCGGTCCGCGTCTGCTATAGAGGGTCGAGGCTACCTTGCGCCAAAGGAGGAGCCGGTGACCGATACAAAGTGGACCATCAAAGGCCGCGAGTTCGTGCATTGCAATTGCGCTCCGGGGTGCCCCTGCCAGTTCAATTCGCTGCCGACACACGGACATTGCCAGGCCGTCGCGGCCATCGACATCGAGGAAGGCCATCATGGCGACACCGACTTAAGCGGTCTTCGCATCGGCATGATCGTTGATTGGCCGGGCGCCATTCACGAGGGCAGGGGCCAAGTCGTTCCAATTGTCGACGAACGTGCTGACGGGCAGCAGCGCGAAGCTCTCCTGAGGATAATGAGCGGGCTCGACACGGTTCCAGGATCGACGTTCTTCCAGGTTTTCTCGACGACCTTCGAGAAAGTACACGATCCAGTGTTCGCCTCGGTGGACCTTGAGATCGACATTGATGAACGAAGGGCGCGCCTGAACGTACCCGGCTGGATCGATGCCCGGGGCGCGCCCATCATCAATCCGGTTACGGGCGAGGAGCACCGCGCGCGGATCAATCTCCCCTCAGGGTTCGAATATGACACTTGCGAGGTCGGCCAGGGCTGGGCCAGCACGAAAGGTCCGCTCGATGTCCAGCTGAGCGCCTCCCACGCCCAGTTCGCCAAGCTGCACATTACCGAGAGTGGTGTCGTCCACTAGCACCGAATCGGTTCGCGAGGCCGCACCGGTCCGCGCCCATCTTCCGTTCGAACGGCTGCTTTCGCGGCACGGGGCAATTGCCGGCGCGGCACTGCTGATCGTTGTCGCTTTGAGCTGGCGGTGGCTGGCCAGCCATGGCTCGTCGATGTCGCCGATGGATGGCAACGGCATGGGCGCAATGCCGATCGAGCCGTGGTCAGCCGATTATCTCGGATCCGCCTTCCTCATGTGGGCTATCATGATGGTGGCGATGATGTTGCCATCAGCAGCTCCGATGATCCTGCTGCATGCGCGGATCAACCGGGCGCCGACCTCCGGCCAGAGACTTGTACATTCTTCATTGTTCGCCATCGCTTACCTTCTGGTATGGACTGTTTTTTCCGGCGCGGCGGCAGTTGCCCAGACGCTGCTTGTGGACGTCGGCATAATCTCCTCGGCGAGCCTTGCCGTCGGCGATCATGTCATTGCCGCAGCGATCCTCGCGGCAGCAGCGCTCTACCAATTCAGCAGCGTAAAGGTCGCGTGCCTCGACCATTGCCGGTCGCCGATCCACTTCATCATGCACTTTGGTTCACCAGGAATAGCGGGAACGCTGAAGCTGGGCCTCGTCCACGGCCTGTTCTGCATGGGCTGTTGCTGGGCGCTGATGCTATTTCTGTTCGTAACCGGCGTGATGAATCTTGGTTGGGTGGCCGTAATCGCAGCGTTGATATTTATCGAGAAAATGGCACCGCGCGAATGGCATGCGAGCACAGTGATAGGGATAGTCCTACTCGCCGGCGCGACGGGACTGATCATGAGCGAGTGACCGCAATTTGCTTGGCGCGGGCCGGTCTTCCTCGGTGGCTAACAGCTGATCAAGGAAGGGCGATGGTGCCCAGGGGCGGAATCGAACCACCGACACTGCGATTTTCAGTCGCATGCTCTACCAACTGAGCTACCTGGGC
>JAJJPO010000017.1:0-7125 GCA_032907585.1 Sphingomonas sp.
CATCCGGCCGTCGCCGTTGACGTCGCCGACCCCCAGCCCGTGGCCGAACCGCTCTCCGTGGCGGATGCCAAGACGCATCTGTACTACACGGCGGAGGACCAGGACGTCTACATCGGCGCCCTGGTGAAGGCGGCCCGGGAGCGGGTCGAGGCCTACCGGACCCTGCGCGAGCAGATCGAGGCCGCCCTCGGCGAGGGCGTAAGGACGCTCGCGGCCAGCCGCTATGTCGACCAACAACAGTATGAACGGGAACGCAGCGCGATATTCGACCGCCTGCCGCATCTGGTTGCGCCCTCGGCACTGTTGCCCGAGCCCGGCCAGGCTGTTGCCCATGACGGTTATGGAACACCGCTCATTCTCACCCGTGACCATGACGGGAAAGTCCATGTCTTCGCCAATGCCTGCAGGCACCGCGGGACGAGGCTGATCGACAGCCCCGAGGTCGCGCCGGCCAAGCGGATCGTCTGCCCCTATCATGCATGGGCCTACAAGCCCGACGGCCAGTTGACGGGCATGCCAAGGGCCGACTGCTTTCCTGGCCTCGACAAGTCCGAGCACGGCCTGAAGGAGTTTCCGTCGCTCGAGGCGGGCGGGCTCATCTGGTGGGCAAAGCACGGCCAGGCGGATTTTGGTGACGCAGAGGCGCTGGCGCCCGACCTCGACGCCTTTGGCCTTGCCGACCTTCATCTCTACCGGCGGCGAACGCACGACGTCGCCGCCAACTGGAAGCTGTTCGTCGATGCGTTTCTCGAAAGCTACCATGTCCAGCGCCTCCACGCCGCGACGATCGCGAGCTTCTTTACCGATGGCATCACCGCGGCCGACATGATCGGTCGCCACCAGCGGGCGGTCGTCGGCAGGGAAGCCTATCTTGCGGAAATGGACCGGGACGACTGGAGCCAGCTCAGGAAGGCAGTGACCTATACCTACCAGCTGTTCCCGGCATCGGTGATCATCGTCAGCCCCGACTATATCAACCTCCTGGTCGGCATGCCCCAGGGCGTCGACCGGACTCTGGTCGAGGATTTCATGCTCATTCCCGAGGAGCCAGCGAGCAACGAGGCGGAGGCCCACTGGCAGCGAAGCTGGGACCTGCTCGACGGCGGGACCTTCGGGGACGAGGATTTCAGGGCGGCCTCGCTCTGCCACCAGGGCATCGCGTCCGGCCAGGTCGACGAGATCGTCCTCGGCCAGCTGGAGCAGGGGATCGTCGACTTCCACGCGAGGGTGGACGAGGCAATTCAGGCGGCGGCCGAGGGATAGAGCGTCAGCCCCTTCGGGGGAGAGACTTTTTCTCCAGCCAGGAACTTGTCGACCGCGGCTAGCGCTGCCTTGAGGGTCCGGTCACCATATGGCTTCTGGAGGCAACCGATCGCAAATTCCGCCGCGTTTTCGGGCGGTGCGCCGGTGACGAACAGCACCGGTATGCGTTTCACCCGGGCCAGCATCGCAAGGTCAATGCCGGTTCGGTCGCCCCGCAGCCGGACGTCGCTGAGCACCAGGTCGACCTGCTCCGCCTCGAGGGCTTCTGCAGCGTCGAGGTAGCGGTCGAGCGTCGCGACCACTTCATAACCTTCCTCGGAGATGAGCTTTTCATTGTCGAACGCGGTCAATGGCTCATCCTCGACAATGAGGATTCTATTGACGATCCGCTTGCGCTTGCCGAACAGCATCCACACCCCATGACAAAGAACCTCCCACCGCAACGAACGAATGCCAAGCCGGTGCCGCGCAAACGGCATCCAGGCGCAAAGCCGCGCGGGCCAAGGCCCGGACCAGCCCGCGAGGAGGGCCCGCAGCGCATCGCAAAGCTGCTTGCCCGGGCGGGTGTAGCCTCCCGGCGGGATGTCGAGCGGATGATCGCGGAAGGCCGAGTCGCCCTGCATGGCGAAAAGCTCACCACGCCGGCGACGCTGCTCGAGAGCCTCGAGGGAGTGAGCGTGGATGGCCAGCCGGTAAAGCCGGCCGGAGCAGCGCGGCTGTTCCGCTTCCACAAGCCCGCGGGAAGCCTGACCGCCGCTCGGGACCCCAAGGGCCGCCCGACCATCTACGACAAGCTGCCGCCGGGCCTGCCAAGGCTGATGCCGGTTGGAAGGCTCGACTTCAACACCGAGGGCCTCCTCCTTCTTACCAACGATGGCGAGCTCAAGCGCCAGATGGAGCTGCCACGGACGGGCGTGGTCAGAAGCTACCGCGCGCGCGCCTTTGGCGACGTCACCCAGGCCGACCTTGAGCGGCTTGCCGAGGGAGTGACGATCGAGGGCATCCGCTACGGCTCGATCGATGCCAACCTCGAGCGCCGCACCGGGCGCAACGCGTGGATCGAACTGTCGCTCACCGAGGGGAAGAACCGCGAGGTCAGGCGGGTGCTTGCCTACCTTGGTCTCCAGGTGTCGCGGCTCATACGCACGAGCTACGGGCCGTTTACCCTCGAGGGGCTCGGGCCTGGCGACATTGCCGAGGTGCAGCGCGAGGAACTGTTCCGCTTCCGCCAGTCGCTCAAATGAGGATAATCTCCGGCAGTTGGCGCGGCCGCAAGCTGGTCTCGCCGCCGGGGCCGGCGACGCGCCCGACCGCTGACCGCGCCCGCGAAGCGCTATTCTCCATGCTGGCCAGCCGGCTCGGAAGCTTCGAGGAACTGAGGATCGCCGACCTTTATGCCGGGAGCGGCGCTCTCGGGCTCGAGGCACTCTCGCGGGGCGGCGCCCATGCGACCTTCGTCGAATCGGACCGGGCGGCAGCAAGGGCAATCGAGGCCAACATAAGGGCGCTCGGTGCCGCGGACCGGGCCCTCGTTCGCGCCATTTCCGCGGCGCAACTTCCGGCAAGCGCGCCTTTCGACCTCGTCTTTGCCGACCCGCCCTACCAGCCAGGGTCGGGGAGCAGCGCCGCCAGCGCGGTCGCCGCTGCCGGCTGGCTGGCGCCGGGCGGCTGGATGGCAATCGAGACGAGCCGGGGCGACCCGGTGGTTCCGCCCGAGGGCTGGACCATCGATACCGAGCGCACCGTCGGGCGTGCCCGGCTTACGCTTTTGAAGGGCTAGTCTTCTTCGCGGACTTCTGGCCCGCATACTCGCTGATGAGGCGGGCGCCGATCGCTGCAGCTGCGGCCTTGCCCGCTTCCTTGACCGCCTTGCCGGATCCCTGCTTCTTGCCTGCTCCGAGGTTCTGCTGCGCGATTGCCGCTACCGCAGCGGAAGCCCCGATGGCGATCAGCTCGCCGACCAGCGGGTGATCGGCGATCTTCCACAAGGCATCGACTGTGCCCGAACCGGAACTGGCGGCCTTGGTCGATGGCTTGGCGCCCTCGGCCTTGCGCGACTTGCCACCCTTGGCGGACTTCTTTTTTGCCTTTGGCTCCGAAGCCTTTTTCGCCTTTGCCATCCGTTCCTCCCGGTTGCGGAGGAACTATTCCTCCCGCGGTTCCTTTTCGACCATCCAGGTCTGGCCCTTGCTGACCAGCGCCTGCAGGTCGGCAGGCTTGCCCCTGGAGGCGGCCTCATTCTGTTCGATCACCGCGCCGTCGAAGGTCGGCGCAGGATCTTCGTAGATCACGCCAAGCGCGACGGGAAAGCCGCTCGCTGGCATTTCCGCCAACATATAGGCAACGGCGCGGTTCCGCGGATCGTGGACCAGCACTTCGGGGCTGGTCCCGTCGACGACCTTGAGGGCATGGCGGTCCATGTCGAGCGCGAGGCCCTTGCTGGCGCCGGCGAACAGCATCTTTTCGCCTGCCTTCAGCCACAGCTGCTTTTCCGCTGCCACTTCCCTCGCCGTGAAGGGCGCGAACACGTCGTCATTGTAAACGACGCAATTCTGGTAGATCTCGACGAAGCTCGCCCCCTTGTGGGCGTGCGCGGCCTTCAGCACGTCGACCAGGTTCTTGTGCACGTCGATGCCGCGGGCAACGAAGCGTGCGCCCGAACCAAGCGCGTAGGAACAGGGATTGACCGGCCGGTCGACGGAACCAAAGGGGGTCGAGGGGCTGCGCGTCCCCATCCGCGACGTCGGCGAATACTGGCCCTTGGTGAGGCCATAGATCTCGTTGTTGAACAACAGCAGCTGGCAATCGAGGTTGCGGCGCAGGAGGTGCATCGTGTGATTGCCGCCGATCGAGAGCGCGTCGCCGTCGCCGGTGATGATCCAGACGTCAAGCTCGGGATTGGCAAGCTTGGTCCCGGTCGCGATCGCGCAGGCCCGGCCGTGGATGGTATGGAAGCCATAGCTTGCCATGTAATAGGGAAAGCGGCTGGAGCAGCCGATGCCGGAGATGAACACCGTCTTTTCCCGGGCGGTCCCCAGGTCGGGCATTGTGCGCTGGACGGCTTTCAGCACGGCATAGTCGCCGCAACCGGGGCACCAGCGGACTTCCTGGTCGCTGGCCCAGTCCTTGGCGGTCGTGACCTTCGCTACTTCGTTCATGAGAGATAACCGTTGAGCCAGAGGTAGAGGAACACCACCAGCAAAAGCATGGCGATGTAAGGCAAGGGGTTGATCGGCTTCACAGGATCGCCTCGTCGATCGCCGCCTCGATCTCGGCGATCGTGAATGGCTGGCCCGACACCTTGTTGAGCGGCTGTGCGTCCACGAGGAACTGGTCGCGCAACATCGTCTTCAGCTGGCCGGCGTTCATTTCCGGCACCAGCACCTTGTCAAAGCTTTTCAGCAGCTGCCCGAGATTGGCCGGGAACGGCACGACGTGGCGGATATGAACATGGCTGACGTCGAGCCCGCGAGCCCTTGCCCGCCGAACCGCCTGGTGGATTGGTCCGAAGGTCGAGCCCCAGCCGACCAGCGCGAGCTTGCCATTGTTGGTTCCAATGCAGACGTCCTGGTCGGGGATGGAATTGGCGACCCCTGCCACCTTTGCAGCGCGCAGCCGGGTCATCTCGGCATGGGCTTCGGGCGAATAGTCGATGTTGCCGGTGCCCGGGTTCTTCTCGATCCCGCCGATGCGGTGCTCGAGCCCGGCCGTCCCCGGACGGATCCATGGGCGGGCCAGATCGTCGTTGCGCTGGTAGGGCATGACCCGGTCATTGTCCGGGGCCATGGCCTCGTCCATGGCCGCGTCAGTGCCCTCGGCAAAAGACACGGGGAACGGCTCGTAGCCGGACATTTCCGGGACCTTCCAGGGCTCCGCGGCATTGGCGATATAGCCATCGGTGAGAAGCATTACCGGGGTCATGTAGCGCGTCGCGATCCGGACCGCCTCGATCGCGCAGTCGAACGCGTCGGCCGGCGAACGCGCTGCGATGACGGGCATCGGGGCATCGCCGTTTCGGCCATATACTGCCTGGTAAAGGTCGCTTTGCTCGGTCTTGGTCGGAAGGCCGGTCGAAGGTCCGCCGCGCTGCGAATTGACGATGACGAGCGGCAGCTCGGTCATGACTGCAAGGCCCATTGCCTCGCCCTTCAGCGCGATGCCCGGGCCCGACGAGCTGGTTACGCCGAGGTGGCCTGCATAGCTCGCCCCGATCGCGGCGCAGATGGCGGCGATCTCGTCCTCGGCCTGGAAGGTCGTGATCCGATATTCCTTGAGGCGGGAAAGATGGTGCAGGATCGGCGAGGCCGGCGTGATGGGGTACGAGCCGAAGAACATCGGCAGCCCGGCAAGCTGCGCGCCCGCGATCAGTCCGAGCGAGAGGGACTCGGCGCCGGTGACCGTCCGGTAAAGCCCAGGCTCGGCGGGAGCGGCCTCGATATGCCGCTGGCGGACATGGCCTCCGATCTCCACCGTCTCGCCATAGGCATGGCCGGCGTTGAGGGCCGCGATATTGGCCTCGGCAAGCTCCGGCTTCTTGGCGAACTTGGCATTGAGCCAGTTGATGATCGGCTGTCGGTCGCGATCGAACATCCACAGCGCCAGGCCGAGCGTCCACATGTTCTTGCAGCGCAGCGCTTCCTTGTTGCCCAGGCCGAACGGCTTCACCGCGTCGAGGGTGAGCTGCGATATGTTGAAATGAACCAGCTGCCAGCGCGCGAGGCTTCCATCCTCCAGCGGGCTCGTTTCATAGCCGGCCTTGGCAAGGTTGCGGGGAGTGAACTCGCCCTCGTCGGCGATAATGAGGCCGCCTTCGCGCAGGTGCTTCACGTTCACCTTGAGCGCCGCCGGGTTCATCGCGATGAGGACGTCCGGAGCGTCTCCGGCGGTCTCGATCGCCGACGAGCCGAAATTGATCTGGAAGGCAGAGACGCCAAAGGTGGTCCCCTGGGGGGCCCGGATTTCCGCGGGAAAGTCGGGGAAGGTGGCAAGGTCATTGCCAGCAAGCGCGGTGGACAGGGTAAATTGCCCGCCGGTCAGCTGCATGCCGTCGCCGCTGTCGCCTGCGAAGCGAACCACGACTGCTTCCTGGAGCGGGTGAGCCCGGGCTTGGCGTTCGGTGATTTCGTGGGTGGCCGTGGCCATGATCGTCCTTCGAGTATCGGTTTGCCACTCACATAAGGCTCAAAGGCCCTTTCCGCCACTGTCTTTCAAACGCTAAGACCCGGATCCATGACGGAAGACACGCTCTACCGCCGAGGCGTCGGCGTGATGCTGATCAACGCCGACAGACATGTCTTCGTCGGGCGAAGGATCGATAACCGCGACGAGGCCTGGCAAATGCCCCAGGGAGGCATTGATCCCGGCGAGGAACCCTGGCCGGCAGCCCTGCGCGAACTCGAGGAAGAGACCGGGATCCGGCCGGCGCTCGTCGAGGAAGTCGCCTGCCACCCGCAGCGGCTGCGCTATGACATCCCGGACGCCATCGCGTCACGGCTGTGGGGCGGCAAGTGGAAGGGCCAGTTGCAGGACTGGTACCTGGCCCGGTTCCTTGGCTCCGACCGCGACGTCAACATCGCGACCAGCCACCCGGAGTTCAGCCACTGGAAATGGGTCGAGCCGAGGCTGCTCCCCGAGCTGATCGTCCCGTTCAAGCGCGACATGTACCGCCGGATCATCGAGGGATTCGAGGCATATCTTTAGCTGGCCCGGATTGCAGCCAGCTGCCCTGGCCCAGCCCTGACGCCCGGGGCTCCCCTCCCCTTGCGCCTGCGCCCTCTCCCCGCGCCCGGAGTCGAGGAGTGGCGCTAGCCGCCGCGCCACGCTAGGAGCTTTGCTGCCATGGGGGATTTGACGAGCAGCGAA
>JAJJPO010000018.1:0-7033 GCA_032907585.1 Sphingomonas sp.
GGCATGCCGAGCGTGGCGTCGCGGCTCTGGCGCATGGCGACGAACTGCTCCTCGCCGACGCCCTTGCCGACATGCACGTTGGCCTCGCGTTCGGCCCGCACCGTGGTTTCCCAGGCATAGGTGTCGCGCCCGGGCGCCTTGTAGTCGTGGCACATGAACAGCCGGGTCTCGGGGGGAAGCGAGAGCAGCTTTCGGATCGAGCGGTAAAGCTGCCGCGCGCAGCCGCCCGGAAAATCCGTCCTCGCGGTGCCATAGTCGGGCATGAACAGCGTATCGCCCACGAAGACGGCATCCCCGATCCGGTAGCTGACGCATGCAGGCGTGTGACCGGGCGTAAAGATCACCTCGACCGAGAGTTCCCCAACTTCCAGCCTTTCTCCGTCGGCGAGCAGCCGGTCGAAATCCCCGCCGCCATCCTTGACGTCTTCCGCGCCGAAGATCGGGCGGAAGATGTTCTGCACCTCGCGAACCTTTTCGCCGATCGCGATTCTGGCGCCCGTCCGCGCCTTGACCAGCGGGGCACCTGAAAGGTGATCGGCGTGGATATGGGTCTCGAGAACCCAGTCGACGGTCACGCCCTCGCTTGCCGCGGCATCGACCATCTCGCTCACCGAATCGTCGTCGACGGTGCCGCTCGAGGGATCAAAGTCCAGCACGGGGTCGATGATGACGCCATGACGGCTCGCGGGGTCGAAGACCAGGTAGCTTATCGTGTTGGTGGGCTCGTCGAAGAAAGCCCGGATCCGCGGCGTTGCCCCCATTTGCCTTTTCTGCCCCGTTCAGTCCTGCGGCGCCGGACTGGGCGCACCGATCGACCAGATATGGCCAAAGGGATCGCGCAGCTGCCCGTATCGATCCCCCCAGAACTGGTCGGCGAGTTCCATGACGGTCGTAGCGCCGGCCTTTATCGACCGGTTCCACCAGCCGTCCGCATCGCCCCCCTCAAGCTGGACCACTACGCCGGCGGGATCAGGGAGGGGCGCGCCACCATGATGTTCCTCGAAATGGTCATGCAGCATCAGCGATGCGCCATTGACCTTGAGGTGCGCGTGCATCAGCCGCCCGTCGTCTGCTGCATGGCGCATCAACTCGGTTGCACCGAACGCCTTGCCGTAGAATTCGATGGCCTCGGCTGCCCGGCCGCCGCCGATCGCCAGATGGGGAGTGAGGCCCCGCCCGGGCTCCTGGAGATCCATGTCCATCGACTCGCTCCTTGCCTTCCCAGCCCGCTACCCTTATAGGCGCCCCGCTTTCCAGATAGTTGGAAAAACGAACGGCCCGGCCAGTGAAGGGCTGCCGTGGCAGTTCGATAACGTCGCCCCCGGCGGGGGCAACAAGGAGACGAAAATGCCCAAGCTCAAGACCAAGAGCGGCGTGAAGAAGCGCTTCAAGCTCACGGCCACCGGCAAGATCAAGCATGGCGTGGCCGGCAAGCGCCACCGGCTGATCAGCCACAATGCCAAGTATATCCGCCAGAACCGCGGCACCACGGTCCTCAGCGAAGCCGACACCAAGACGGTCAAGCTGTGGGCGCCGTACGGCCTCAACTAAGGGAGTAGCGGAAACATGGCACGCATCAAGCGCGGCGTAACCACGCGCGCCAAGCACAAGCGGATTCTCGACCAGGCGAAGGGCTATTATGGCCGTCGCAAGAACACGATCCGCATCGCCCGCCAGGCCGTCGAAAAGGCCGGGCAATATGCCTATCGCGACCGCAAGGTGAAGAAGCGGAGCTTCCGCGCCCTTTGGATCCAGCGAATCAACGCGGCCGTCCGGGCCGAGGGACTGACCTATGGCCAGTTCATCCACGCCCTTAAGCTCGCCAACATCGACCTGGACCGGAAGGTCCTGGCCGACCTCGCCATGCACGAGGGCGAAGCCTTCAAGGCGATCATTGCCCAGGCAAAGGCAGCGCTGCCCAAGGCAGCCTGAGGCCTTCAAGGCAAGGGATCTTGAAGGGCGTCTCCGGCCATCGCCGGGGGCGCCCTTTCCTTTTTCAGGGAGCGACCGGCTCGCGCTCGAGGGCGCCCCGGTCCCAGCCGCCGAGATTGGCCGCGGCATCGTAGGTCGACTGGAGGAAGGTCGTCAGCTCTTCCTCGGGACGAGATGAACGGCGGACCTCGTCATAGGGAAGGACGAATTCGCCGAGCTGCGCATCGAAGCCGGACGAAGATGGTGCAATCCGGGCGGTTCGGAATCCATCCGGTTCCGGATAGGCATAGCTGTAGAAGATCGGCTCGGCGGCGGTGACCCCGCCCGGCCAGAAGCCGGCGCTCGACACTTCATGGCTGTAGGCTTCGCGGGTGATCCGGTCGGGCAGGCCGGGGATTCCGCCGGGATGTGCCGGTGCCGCGTGGCCGGAGAAGCTGCTCACCTCGTGCGAATAGGCCTCTTGCGTGACCGCATCGGGCAGCCCCGGCACGCCGCCCGGATGGAGCGGCGCCGCGCGGCCCGAGAAGCGGGTGACGGCAAGGTCGAAGCTCCCCCAGAAGAAATGGACGGGGCTGGCCTTTCCCAGGAAGCCGGCCCGGAACCGCTCGAAGACTGGAACCATCGCAGCAAGGGCGTCGCGCAGCGCCTCGGCCGATTCCCGGCGATAGGGCCGATCGGTCTCGTCGCTGGCGAAGGCAAGGGCGCCAGGGATCTCGTTGGGCAGGCCATGGAAGCTGGATACAAGGCCGTGGCGATCGAGCATCGCGACTAGCGAGCGGTGAAGCCCGGCAATCGTCCCGCCGCCGAGAGGCACCGAATCGGTCACTCCCGAGCTGGTCCTCAGGGAAATGACATGGGAGCAGAGGTCCATCACCAGCTCGAACCTGAGGCCGCCCGAGGCGAGTGGCGGCATTGCCAGACCTTCGGCAACGGGGAGCAAGGTCACGTGCCAGCCATGATTGACCCAGGGCGCGTGGGCTACCCGCAGCTTGCCGAGCATCTGGCTCGCGAGATGCAGGTAAGCGAAGGTCGACGAATCGCGGTCAGGCTCCAGTCGCGGCCAATTATCGCTCATGAGCGCTGCTCCTTGCCTTAGCCCCCCATATCCTGCTTAAGCGCGCCGTCGTCCAACCCCAAGGAAACACAAGTGTCCGTGCATCCGCTCCTGGCCCGCTACAGCGAACAGATAGCTGCCGCAGAAGACCTCGCGGCGCTAGACGCCGTTCGCGTCGCCGCGCTCGGCAAGTCGGGAGAAGTCACCGAGCTTCTGAAATCCCTCGGGAGGATGAGCGCCGAGCAGCGGCTGGCCGAGGCCCCGGCGATCCATTCGCTCCGGGAGGGAGTGAGCGAAGCGATCGCCGCGAGAAAGGCCGCACTGGAAAGCGCCGAGCTCGAGCGGCGGCTTGCGACCGAGCGGCTCGACCTTTCGCTGCCTTCCGCCGAAACTCCACCAGGATCGATCCACCCGGTCAGCCAGGTGATGGACGAGCTTACCGAGATTTTCGCGGACCTTGGCTTCCTGGTCGCCGAAGGCCCCGAGATCGAGGACGACTGGCATAATTTCACGGCCCTCAACATCCCCGAGACCCACCCGGCCCGGGCGATGCACGATACCTTCTACGTCGACGGTGACGATGGCCGGATGGTGCTGAGGACCCATACCTCGCCGGTGCAGATCAGGACCATGCAGTCGACCAAGCCGCCGATCCGGGTAATTGCACCCGGCCGTGTCTACCGGAGCGACAGCGACGCCACCCATACGCCGATGTTCCACCAGATCGAGGGGCTGGTGATCGACAAGGGCATCACCCTTGGCCACCTCAAATGGACCCTCGAGACGTTCCTCAAGGCCTTCTTCGAGCGTGACGACATCGTGCTTCGGATGCGTCCGAGCTATTTCCCGTTCACCGAGCCCTCGGCAGAGGTCGACGTCGGCTGGTCGGTCGAGAAGGGGCGGCGAACCGTCGGCGGCTCCGAAGGCTGGATGGAGGTTCTTGGAAGCGGGATGGTCCATCCGCGGGTCATCGCCGCATGCGGGCTCGACCCCGACGAGTGGCAGGGATTTGCCTTTGGCACCGGCGTCGACCGGCTGGCCATGCTCAAATATGGGATGGATGACTTGCGCGCGTTCTTCGACGGCGACCTTCGCTGGATGAGGCATTACGGTTTCCGCTTCCTCGACGTGCCGACGCTCTCGGGGGGAGTTGGAGCATGAAGTTCTCGCTTTCCTGGCTCCGGGAGCATCTCGACAGCGACGCGGACGCGAAGACCGTTGCCGACACGATGACCAGGATCGGCCTCGAGGTCGAAGGGGTCGAAAATCCGGCTGACGCACTGAGGCCCTTCCGGGTCGCAAGGGTCCTTACCGCCGATCGGCACCCGCAGGCAGACAAGCTGCAGATACTCAGCGTCGACACCGGGGAGGGCGAACCGCTCCAGGTGGTTTGCGGTGCGCCCAATGCCCGCGCGGGGATGATGGGCGTGTTCGGCGGACCCGGCACCTATGTCCCGGGAAGCGACTTCACCCTGAAGAAGGCCGCGATCCGCGGGATCGAGAGCAACGGGATGATGTGCTCGGCGCGGGAGCTCCAGCTAGGCGATGACCATGCCGGGATCGTCGAGCTGCCGGTAGATGCCCCGCTGGGCGCGAGCTTCGCCGATTATGCCGGTCTCGACGACCCGGTGTTCGATGTCTCCATCACGCCCAACCGCCAGGACTGCATGGGCGTAAGGGGCATTGCCCGCGATCTCGCAGCCGCGGGGCTCGGAACATTGAAGCCGCTGGACGTCCGCATCGAGGACCCCGAGGGCTGCCCGGCCTTCTATGGAAGGACCATTCGCGGGCTCTCCAACGGCGTCTCGCCCGAGTGGATGCAGCGCCGCCTCAAATCGGCCGGCCAGCGCCCGATCTCGGCGCTCGTCGACATCACCAACTATGTCATGCTCGATCTTGGCCGGCCAAGCCATGCCTACGACCTGAGGGAGCTTGAAGGTGCGGTTTGCGCTCGGCGGGCCCGGGACGGCGAGAAGGTATTGGCGCTCAACGAGAAGGAATATGTCCTCGATGGCTCGATGACGGTCATCGCCGACGAGGCCGCGGTCCATGACATCGGCGGCATCATGGGCGGCGAACATTCCGGGGTGAGCGAGACTACGACCGACACCCTGCTCGAGGTCGCCTACTTCACGCCCGAGCATATTGCCCGGACCGGCCAGAAGCTGCAGCTGACGAGCGACGCAAGGAGCCGGTTCGAGCGCGGTGTCGATCCCGCCTTCCTCGATGACGGCCTCGCCATCCTTACCGGGCTTATCCTCGATATCTGCGGCGGCGAGGCGAGCCGCGTAACGCGCGCCGGAAAGCCCCCGGTGGAACGGCGACGGGTGAGGTTCGACCCGGCCCGGACGACCCGGCTGGGCGGCATTGAAATCCCTGCCGACCGCCAGCACGAAATCCTCGAACGGCTTGGCTTCAAGGTCGATGGAGGCGAGGTGGTGGTGCCCAGCTGGCGCCGCGACATCGACGGCCCGGCTGACCTTGTCGAGGAAGTCACCCGCATCGTCGGCTATGACCTCATTCCCCCTGCTCCGCTGCCGCGGGCCGAGGGCGTTGCAAGGCCGACTGCGACCCGCTCCCAGCTGGTCGAGCGCCGCGTTCGCCGTGCCGCGGCGGCGCGCGGCCTCGACGAAGCGATGAGGCGCTCCCCAGGTGCTCGCCAACCCGAGCAGCGAGGAAATGAAATAGATGCGGCCTTCGCTGGTCCCCGGCCTTGCCGCGGCCGCCAGGCGCAACCTTGACCGCGGGGCAGGCAGCATCAGGCTGTTTGAACTGGGCCGGCGCTACCTTGCCGATGCCGAGAGGCCGACGGTCGCCCTGCTGCTCGCAGGAGAGAAGCGCCCGCGCGGCTGGCGGGAAGGAAAGGCCTGCGGGTTCGACGCATTCGACGCCAAGGCGGAAGCCCTTGCGCTGCTCGAAGCCGCCGGAGCCCCGGTCGCCAACCTCCAGCTCAGTCCGGGGGCAGGCGAGACATGGCACCCGGGCCGTTCGGCGACCCTTGGCCTTGGCAAGAACCGGCTCGCTGCCTTTGGCGAGCTGCACCCGCGGGTCGCGAGGGCACTCGACCTTCCTGCCGGGACGGTTGCGGCCGAGATCTACCTGGACGCAATCCCGGCACCGCGAAGCAGGGAGCATGCGCGGCCGGCCTTTGCGCCGCCCTCGCTGCAGCCGGTCAGCCGCGACTTCGCCTTCATCGTCCCCGCCGATCTCGCCGCGGACTCGCTCGTGCGGGCGATCCGGGGCGCGGACAAGGCGACCATCAGCGATGTCCGCCTGTTCGACCGTTACGAAGGCGAGCAGGGCCTCAGTCTCGCGATCGAAGTCACGCTCCAGCCCGGTGAGAAAAGCTTCACCGATGCAGAGATCTCGGAGGTTTCAGGGAAGATCGTCGCTGCTGCGGAGAAGCTCGGCGCCGCGCTTCGCGCCTGAAGCCATTGCACAGGTTGGCCTGGATCACTTGATGCCTGGCGTAACCCGCGCTGGCGGCAGGTCTTCCGGCTTTTTAGTTCAGCGCGTTGATGGCGCCGTGAACCCGCTCTTCCACCTCGTCGCGCTTCAGGCCCGCGGGAATGACCTCCCCGACCTTGAAGTGAATCGTTCCAGGCCGCTTGGCAAAGCTGCGCGGCCATAGCTTCCCGCTGTCATGGGCGACCGGTACCACCGGAAGGCCGAGCGCCCGGTATAGCCCGGCGAAGCCCGGCTTCAGCGCCGGCCGTTCGCCCGAAGGAACGCGCGTTCCTTCCGGAAAGATGACCACTGGTCGTCCCTCGGCCACCGCCTCGCGGCCCCTCGCCATCATTTCGCGCAGCGCCTTTGCGCCAGCGTCCCGGTCAACTCCGATGACGCCATAACGCCGGGTAACCCAGCCGAACAACGGCATGGTGGTCAGCTCGCGCTTCATTACCACCACGGGCGTCCGGGCGAAGCGAAGCGCCTCGATGGTCTCGACCATCGCCTCATGTTTCACGGCGATGAGAAAGGGCCCTTCCGGGATCGTGCCATCCCACTCGAAGCGGATCGCGAGCACGTAACGAACCAGCAGATGAT
>JAJJPO010000019.1:0-6994 GCA_032907585.1 Sphingomonas sp.
CACCGGCAAGGAGCAGCAGATCCGCATCCAGGCCTCGGGCGGCCTGTCCGACGCCGACATCGAGCAGATGGTCCAGGACGCCGAGAAGTTCGCCGAAGAGGACAAGAAGCGGCGCGAGGCGGCCGAGTCCAGGAACCAGGCCGAGAGCCTCATCCATTCCACCGAGCAGCAGCTGAAGGAACATGGCGACAAGGTGGACAGCTCGCTCAAGGGCGAGATCGAGGCGGCCGTCGCCGAGGCAAGAAGCGCTGTCGAAGGCGGCGACGCGGAGGCGATGAAGTCGAAGACCGAGGCGCTCGCCCAGGCGGCGATGAAGCTTGGCCAGGCGATCTACGAGAAGACCCAGGCCGCTGGCGCGGAAGCGACTGCCCAGACTGCCGAGGCCGAGGCAGCGCCGGGCGCGACCGAGGAAGAGGTGGTCGACGCCGAGTTCTCGGAAGTCGACGAAGACAAGAAGGCCTGAGGCATGGGAGCGGCGCCGGCAGATGATAGGCTGGCGCCGCTCAGCATGGGTGGGGACTGATGGCCACGGATTATTATGAACTGCTCGGCGTCCCGAAGGGCGCCGATGACCAGACGATCAAGGCTGCCTATCGGCGGATGGCCAAGGAATACCATCCCGACCGCAAGGGCGGCTGCAAGGAGCATGAGGCCAAGTTCAAGGCGATCAACGAGGCCTATGACGTCCTGAAGGACCCGCAGAAGCGGGCTGCCTACGACCGCTTTGGCCATGCTGCCTTCCAGAACGGGATGAACGGCCAGGGTCCGTTCGGCGCCGCGGGTGGTGGGTTCGAGGGCTTCTCCGATATCTTCTCCTCGATCTTCGGCGAGTTCATGGACCCTCGTGCCCAGCGCGCAGCCGCGGCCCGCGGCGCCGACCTTCGCTACGATCTTGAGCTGACGCTCGAAGAGGCGTTCGGCGGCGTTGAAAAGACGATCTCGGTCCAGGCGCTTGCCGCCTGCGATTCATGCTCGGCGACGGGCTCGCGCGGCGAGACGGCGGCGCAAAGCTGTCCCACCTGTCACGGCGCCGGCAAGGTGCGAGCCCAGCAGGGCTTCTTCGTGGTCGAGCGGACCTGCCCCGGCTGCATGGGCTCGGGCCAGACGATTGCCGACCCCTGTCCGGCCTGTGGCGGCGAGGGCCGGGCGCTTAAGACCCGCAAGCTCAACGTCAATATCCCCGCCGGGGTCGACGAAGGCACCAGGATCCGCGTTGGCGGGGAAGGGGAAGCCGGCGTGCGCGGCGCTCCTGCCGGCGATCTCTACCTGTTCGTCCACATGAAGCGGCACGCCATTTTCCAGCGCGAAGGAACGACCCTCGTCGCCGAGGCGCCGATCAGCTTCACGACCGCCGCCCTCGGCGGCTGCATCGTCATTCCCGGCATCGACGGGGAAAGGATCGAGCTCAAGATTCCTGCCGGAATCCAGTCCGGCGAGACGCTGCGCCACCGCGGTGCAGGCATGAGCGTTCTCAACGGCCGTGGCCGGGGCGACCTCATGGCGCGGATTCTGGTCGAGACCCCGACGCGGCTCAGCAAGGAGCAGCGCGCCATTCTCGAGCAGTTCCGTGAAACCGAGACCGGCGATGAATGCCCCAACGCCAAGGGCTTCTTCCGGCGCATCAAGGATGCGCTCGGCAGCTAGGGTTTCCAGCCCTGCCGCGCCATTCGGGCCACCAGCCGCTCGGCGAAAAGGTGAATGACCGATCGCCTCTCGGCGCTGCAGCGCCTTGGGCTCCCGTGGAACGCCTGGAGCACCCCCACCTGTTCGCCGTCAATCCGCAGCGGAAGGACCATCGCGGCGGCAATGTCGGCTGCACGCAGCTCGTCCAGCGTCGCCTCGTCGGGAGCAAGGTGTGACGCATGGGCCAGCAGGGCGATGGAATTGTCCCCGACAATCGGCACCGGCTCGGCATCGCGGTCCGCGATGATCCGGGTCCTGCCATTGTTCTCGAAGCGCAGCGAGACAGGCTCACCCCGGTTGGCGGCGACGACGGCTCCGCCGCGGTCGCAGAGCATTACCCGTTCGAACCCCGACAGGGCGCCGACCTGCTGCATCGCCTGGGAGGCGAGCGCGACAGGGTCGGTGCCTGACAGGCGATCGCTCATCGAACGAACCATTCCAATGCTGTCGGGAAGCCGCGGCTCGATCGAGATCTCCGCCTCGACCAGGTAGAAATCCTGCTCGCTTGCAGCGCGGACATCGAGGGTGACGTCGCCCCACTGGACCCCGAAATCCTGCACTTCGCTCTCGTCCTTGGCGAGCCACGACATGCGGTTGCGAAGCGAGTGGATCGCCTTGCTGCCGATGAGGTCAGCAAGCGGCTGGCCAACCACCGAGGGCGCCCGGAAGTCCCCCAGCATGCCGACGTTGGCGCTGGCGGCCCCGACCCGCCAGTCGCCGCTCACCAGGAGCAGCAGTGCGCAAGGCTGGATCGCGGCCATCTAGCCCCCGAAAACCCGGGCGAATATCGCCTCGACATTCTTCAGGTGATAGCCAAGGTCGAACAGCTCCTCGAGCTCGTCGTTGCCGATCCTCCGGGTAACTTCCGGGTCTGCCTTCAAGAGCTCGAGAAGCGAAAGCCTGCCGTCAGACTCCCAGACCTTCATGGCGCTGCGCTGTACCAGCGCATAGCTTTCCTCGCGGCTGAGGCCGGCCTGGGTCAGTGCGAGGAGGACGCGCTGCGAATGAACGAGGCCGCCCATCCGGTCGAGGTTCTTCTGCATCCGCTCGGGATAGACGAGGAGCTTGTCGATCACCCCGGTGAGACGCGCCAGGGCGAAATCGAGCGTGATGCAGGCGTCCGGGCCGATGAACCGCTCGACCGACGAGTGCGAGATATCCCGTTCGTGCCACAGCGCGACATTCTCCATGGCCGGGATGCTGGCCGAGCGTACCATCCGCGCAAGGCCGGTCAGGTTCTCGGTCAGGACGGGGTTGCGCTTGTGCGGCATCGCCGAGCTTCCCTTCTGGCCGGGCGAGAAATATTCTTCCGCCTCGAGCACCTCGGTTCGCTGCAGGTGGCGGACCTCGATTGCAAGGCGTTCGACCGACGAGGCGATTACCCCGAGAGTCGCGAAGAACATGGCGTGGCGATCGCGCGGGATGACCTGGGTCGAAATGGGTTCGGGCGCAAGCCCCAGCTCGCCAGCCACATGCTCCTCGACACGCGGATCGATATTGGCAAAGGTCCCGACGGCACCCGAGATCGCGCAGGTTGCAACCTCGTCGCGGGCGGCCTTCAACCGGTCGCGGTTGCGTGAGAACTCGGCATAGGCCTGGGCAAGCTTCAGCCCGAAAGTGACCGGCTCGGCATGGATGCCGTGGCTTCGGCCGATGGTGGGCGTGAGCTTATGCTCGAACGCGCGGCGCTTCAGCACTTCGAGCAGCGCCTCCAGCTGTTCGAGGAGCAGGTCAGCGGACTGCTTCAACTGGACCGCAAGGCTGGTGTCGAGGACGTCGCTGCTGGTCATGCCCTGGTGGAGCCAGCGCCGTTCGGGCCCGAGCTTTTCGCCGGCCCAGGTGAGGAAGGCGATCACGTCATGCTTGGTCACCGCCTCGATGGCGTCGATCGCCGGAACGTCGATCTCGCCAAGGACTCCCTCGTCATAGGCCTTGCGGATGGTCGCGGCATCTTCTGCCGGGATCATGCCGATTTTGCCCATCGCCTCGGCGGCAAACACCTCGATTGCCCACCAGATGCGGTAGCGGTTTTCCGCCGACCAGATGGATGTCATGGCGGGTCGGGAATAGCGGGGGACCATTCGCGGGCTTTCACTTTCTCGAATTCAGTTGCGGCGCGCCTAGCAAGGGCGCGCCAGCGGGGCAATCAATTGAGGTGAAAGGACAACCGGCACCTGCCTCCATTCGCCGAACGCCAGCGGGCGAGGCATGCCCCCGTGACGCCGGCGATGCACTCCTCGCCGCAACCTTGCTGGAAATGACGTGCACCGGCGCGGAGCCGAACCTAGGCAAGGCGCGTTTTCCATGCGAGGCCGCATCGGTGCGGTGACGGAACGATCACCATTGGGAGTTGTTTGAGGCCTGGATGAGTCCCAGTAACGATGATCGGCCGATCGAGCGAGTGGAGCGCGCTCTGGAGCAGGCCCACCTCGTCGAGCATGTGTACGTGCGTGATCGATCAGGCTGGCACCTGGCCTGGCGCTTCACGCGCGTCGGGCTTCTCATCCTTCTCGTCGCCCTGGTCGCGGCCGCAGTCATCCTCTGGATCTGGCGAAAGCCCATCGCCGACGACTTCATCCGCGACGAGCTGGAACGTCGCGGCGTGCACGCCACCTATTCGCTCGACCGGGTGGGCTTTCGAACCCAGCAGGTCAGCGACCTTTCGATCGGCGATCCCGCAAACCCCGACCTGACTGTCGACCGGGCGACGATCCAGCTGAGGGTCCGCTGGAACGGCAGCGTCGAGGTCTACCGTGTCGTCGCCCGCGGGGTGAGGCTGAAGGGCCGGATGCTACGGGACGGGCGGGTCAGCTGGGGACAGATCGACAAGCTCCTGCCGCCACCAAGCGGAAGGCCCTTTCGCCTCCCAGACCTCACGGTGGACCTTGCTGACACGACCGTGGCCCTCGCAACGCCATTCGGACGGATGGGGTTCGCCGTTGCCGGCCGCGGCAATCTCTCGGGCGGTTTCGCCGGGAAGCTCGCGGCGTCGTCGCCGGGCCTTGATCTTGGGACTTGCGCCGTCGAGCGCTTCCGGGCGCTCGTCGATATCGGCGTGAGCGGCCGTCGTCCGAACGTTCGCGGGCCGCTTCGCGCCAACGCGCTTTCCTGCCCGGCGAGCAAGCTCAGCGTCATCGAGCCCAGGATGGCGATCCAGGCAAGCTTCGCCGAGGGGTTCGACCGGTTCGACGGCAAGGGGAAACTGACCACCGTTTCTTTCCAGGCCGGTGAGAACGGCCTTGCCAATGTCGTCAGCAACCTGACCTTCCGGGGCACGCCGGCGCGAGCGCTCGGGCATGTCGACCTCGCGGCGCAGCGGGCAAGGCTGGCGGAGATTTTTGCCGACCGGACCCGCTTCGACGGCCGCTACCGGATAGACACAGTTCACGGGACGCTCGACGTGGTCGGGGACTATGGCGCGACCTCCGTCGCGCTGGCGCCATCGATTACCTCTCCGGTTACCAGCCTTGTGCGGTCCCTCGAGAGCACGCCGCTTGCGCCGATCGCGACGGCCATCGGCAGCGCGGTCCGGCGGGCCGGAAGCAATTTCAACGTCATGGGATCGCTCCGCCTCGTCAACCGGCCGGGCGACGGCGGAGTGCGGATCGAGACTGCCGAGGTTAGCGCGCCGGGCGGCGCCCGCGTGAAGGTCGCCGGCGGCGACGGCATTACCTATTACTGGCCGTCGGGCCGGATACGGATCGATGGCAACATTGCGATGGCCGGCGGCGGGCTGCCGACGGCAAGGGTCGCGATCGACCAGCCGCGAAGCGGTGGCCCGATGAGCGGGCTTGCAACCATTGCTCCCTATCGCGTCGGCAATACGAGGCTTGCACTCGATCCCGTTCGCTTCGCGGCCCTTCGTGACGGCTCGACCCAGGTCCAGTCGGCTGCGCTGCTGGACGGGCCGGTCCCGGGCGGCTTCGTCCGCGGGCTTCGAGTGCCGATCGACGCGACTTTCGGCGGTCCAGGCGGATTTGCACTTGGACGCAGCTGCCTCGAGGCCCGGTTCGCCGACTTCAAGATGGGGAGCCTCGACCTCGACCCGGCGAGGCTGCCGGTCTGCCCGATCGGCCCGGCTATTGCCTATCAGGGAAGAGGTGGCGGCATCCAGCTGGGCGCCGCGATCAGCCGGCCAAGGCTCTCGGGCAGCATCGGCACCTCGCCGCTCAGCCTCGCGGCGGCGTCGGCAAGACTGCTCGCGGAGCGTTTCCAGCTGGCCCAGCTCGCCGCCCGCATTGGAAAGCCCGGCTCGCAGACCCTGATCGGAAGGCAGCTACTCGGGAAGGGGAACCTTCGGTGGCGGCGCGGTAATAATCGGCAATGTCCCGCTCAGGCTCAGCGACGCGGACGGCCAATGGTCGATGGGCAATTCGGGGGTCCAGGTCAAAGGCGGGCTTCTGCTCTCGTCTCGCTCGGATCCGCCGGCTTTCTATCCATTGCGCAGCGAGGATGTCGATTTCCGCCTGCGCGACAATCGGATCACGACCACCGGGACCCTCGTCCATCCGGCAAGCGGCACGAAGATCACGGACGTGAACATCCGGCACGACCTTTCGTCGGGTGACGGCAATGCTGTCCTCGACGTTCCAGCCATTCAGTTTGGTGAAAATCTCCAGCCAGAGGAGCTGACCCGGCTCACCGAGGGCGTCATTGCCCTCGTCAGCGGTGGCCTTTCCGGCCAGGGAAGAATCAACTGGACCGGCGATGGCAATGTTACATCGACCGGCGAGTTCGCCATAAAGGACATGGATCTCGCCGCCACCTTCGGACCGGTGACGGGCATGAACGGGACCATAAGGTTCACCGACCTGCTCGGGCTCGAGACGGCGCCGGGGCAGGTTTTGACGCTGGAAAGCGTCAACCCCGGCATCCTCGTCGAGAACGGTGTGCTTCGCTACCAGCTGCTGCCCGACAGCCTGGTCAAGATCGAGCGCGGGGAATGGCCGTTCATGGGCGGGCGGCTCATTCTGCGGGAAACCATCCTCAACTTCGGAAGGCCCAGTCCCAAGCGGCTGACCTTCGAGGTCGTTGGCCTCGACGCCAGGATCTTCGTCGAATCGATGGGTTTTGCGGAACTCTCGGCCAGCGGCGTGTTCGACGGCGTACTGCCGATGATCTTCGATGACGAAGGGGGCCGGATCGTCGGCGGCCGGCTGGACAGCCGCCCGGGCGGCGGCACGCTTGCCTATAATGGCGTCGTCAACCGCGCCAACCTCGGGATGATCGGAGGCTTTGCCTTCGATGCCCTTCGCGGCCTTCGCTATCGCTCGATGGTCATCCGGCTCGACGGCTATCTCGACGGAGAGTT
>JAJJPO010000020.1:0-28787 GCA_032907585.1 Sphingomonas sp.
GCCAACACCTACCTGGTCGGGACGTGCGGCATCAGCGCCATCCTCGTCACCGGGAACAAGGGGCATATCCTGATCGATGCCGGGACCGAGAAGGGCGCGGACTTGATCGCCGCCAATATTCGAAAACTCGGGTTTCGGTTGCGGGACGTGAAAATCCTCCTCCATAGCCATGAGCATATCGACCATGTCGGGGGAATGGCGCGCCTTCAGCAGCTTACCGGCGCCCAGCTGTTTGCCTCGGCCAATGCGGCGGCGGTGTTCGAGACCGGGACGGCCGGGCAGGGCGACCCCCAGGCAGGGATGCACCCGCCCTTCCCTGCTGTCCGCGCCAACCGCATCGTCAAGGATGGCGAGCTCATCCGGCTGGGCGACCTTGCGCTGACCGCCGTTGAAACCAAGGGCCATACCCATGGCGCGCTCAGCTGGAAGTGGGTGAGCTGCGAGGGCGCGATCTGCCGGGCGATGGTCTACGCCGACAGCCTCTCGCCGGTAAGCCGGGACGATTACAGCTTCTCGGATCACCCCGACGCGCTCGCGGCTTTTCGCGACAGCATCCAGCGGGTCGCGAAGCTGGACTGCGAGATATTGCTGACGCCGCACCCGTCGGCGAGCAACATGCGTGACCGGATGACCGGCAAGGCGCCGCTGTTCGACCCTGAAGGCTGCCGCAACTACGCAGCCGGGCTCGACAAGAGGCTGGACGAAAGGCTCGCCAAGGAAGCGGCCCAGTGAGCTGGAGGGTAACGCTGCGCTGCAGCCGTGCCGAGGCCGAGGCGCTCCCCCAGCATGAGGATCTTTTCGCCCTTTCCGAAGATCCGCCGGTAATCGTTGCCGATGAGCCTGACCCCGACCAGCCGGACGACTGGCGCATCCATGCCTATTTCACTGGCCAGCCAAGCCGCGAACAGCTCGACCTGCTCTCAAGCCTGGCGGCGGGAGCCGACCCGGAGGTCGAGCAGCTCGAGGACAGGACCGACTGGGTCACGCGCAGCCAGGCCGGCCTCGAGCCGATCCGCGCGGGACGCTTCTTCATACACACGCCGATGCACTATCCGGATCGGCCGGAAGGACTGACCAGCTTCGAGATCGACGCCGGGCTCGCCTTCGGTACCGGCCAGCATGATACTACTGCCGGGTGCCTCTCGGCGCTCGACCGGCTTGAGACTGAAGGGCGGTGTTATTCCAATATCGCCGACATCGGGACGGGGACGGGCCTCCTCGCCTTCGCCGCCCTCGCCCTCTGGCCCGGGGCCCGCGCCATCGCGACCGACATCGACGAGATCGCGATCAAGGTCAGCGAGGAAAATGCAGCGATCAACGGCATTCGCCTTGGCCATGGCGCAGGAGAGCTCCTGCTGGCCGTCGCCGATGGGATGGATCATCCGCTCATCAGGGCCCGGGCCCCGTTCGATCTCCTCATCGCCAACATTCTCGCCGGACCGCTGACCGAACTCGCGCCGGCCTTTGCGGCATCGGTTGCGCCCGGCTCGACGCTGATCCTCGCAGGCCTCCTCGATGCACAGGATGACGCCGTCATCGAAGCTTATGCAGCGCAAGGCGTGAAGCTGGTGAACCGCGGCAGCGGCGAATGGTGCGTGCTGGTGCTGGAAGCTGCCAAGTAGGCAAGTCCGGGAGACAGGTCGCGCCACTGCTTTTTCAGGAGGCAGCGTCCCTTCGGCCCCGGCCCACGAGGACCATGGCGCCAACGATGCAGGCAGCGAAGAGCGCTCCTTCCAGGGCTCCCGTGACAAGCTGGCTTGCGGCTCCGAAGCCCTGCTCTCCGAACGGCAAGCCAAGCTGGTCGAGGCGAAGGCGCGAGCCGGGGAACTGCCGGGCGAGCAGGTAAAGGCTTCCGGCCATCAGCCGCCCCCCTGAGAGGATCGCCGCCGTTCCGGCCAGTCCCCCGATCAGCGCGGAGACGACGACGGCCCGGCGGAGGGAGAATCTCGGCGCCAGCCACGAGGCGAGGCCGATCGAAGCGCCGAGGATGAGGCCCTCGGCAGCGCCGGTAATGTCGCCGGGCGACCGACCGAGCAGCAGGTTGAACGCATCCAGCCCGAGCAGCTTCACGCCGCCACCGACGACCATCCCGCCGATCCCGCCCCCGACGATGCTCCAGAGCCAGCGCCGGCCGGCTACGATCGCGGACAGGGCAATGCCAAAACTGACCCCCGCAGCACCGATGAGAGCAACCAGGATCGACAGGCTGGTGAGGACGAGGAGGACCGAAACAGCACCCATGCCGGGTGCGAGCGGCTGCGACGCACCCGCAAAGCCATAGAAGAGGCCGCCGATCAGCCCTGCCCAGCCACCGCCGATCGTTCCTGCCATCCCGAGTTGCAGCAGGCGCCTCCAGTCACGGGCCGGCGCCGGCGAAACCGGCACTTCATCGCCGATGGGCATGATGAAGCGATAGCCGTGCTTGGGCACCGTCTCGATGAAGCGCGGGTTGGATGCATCATCGCCTAGCCGCTGGCGGAGCGTCCTGATGCACTGGGTAAGGGCCTCGTCGGTGACCGGGACGCCGCTCCATACCTCGTCGAGAAAGCGGTCCTTGCTGACCAGCCGCCCGCGCTCGCGGAGCAGCAGCGCGAGCACGTCGAGGTAACGGCTGTTCAGTTCGACCGGATGGCCCTCGCGCCACAGCCGCCGCTCGGCGGGGTCAAGGAGGAAGGGCCCGAAGCGATAGCGCACTGCGTCCATTATTCAGTGAAGCCTCATCACTTGCTCATGACGTTCATGGGTGCACCGGCGCATCTTTCGAAGCCTCACCCATGGAAGGAAGCAAGGCAATGGCAAATTCAAAAGCGGAAGGCAGCAGGGCGGGCAGCCCCTGGCGGATCATCGGGTGGTCGCTGGCCGGGCTGGTCCTGCTCATCCCGCTCGTCGCGATGCAGTTTACCAAGGAAGTCCAGTGGACGGTGGGCGACTTCATGTTCGCTGCCCTGCTTATCGGCCTCGTCGGAACGGCCTTCGAGCTCGCCGTCCGAGCGTCGGCCAATGGCACCTATCGCGGCGGGGCGGCCGCTGCCCTTGCGGCAAGCTTCCTTACCGTCTGGGTGAATGGCGCAGTAGGAATGATCGGCAACGAGGACAATTCCTATAACCTGCTGTTCCTCGGAGTTATCCTGGTCGCGCTCGCCGGGTCGATCCTGGCGCGATTTCGTCCGCGCGGCATGTCGCTCACGATGTTCACGGCCGCCGGATTGCAGGCTGCTCTCGGCGTCGCCGGGATGGCAACCGACGTCCGCGGGGGCATCTTCGCGACGCTCTTTGCGGGGCTGTGGCTGCTCGCCGCGGCCCTGCTCCGGCAGGCATCCCTCGAAGACCAGGCCTAGTCGGGGCGACGAAGCAAATCGCCGGGGCGACGCGGCGGGCGGCGCCACAGCTGAAGCGAACGGATGGCGTCGGGAACCTGCCCGTCTTCCTCGGGCCGGGACAACATCCGTTCGATCATCCGCCACTTGCGGCTGACCGAGCCCTTGCGCCACACGTCGGTCATCCACATCCGGCCCGACCAGTCGAGGCCATCGATGGTGGCGCCAAGGTCGAGCTGGGTTGCAAAAATGGCGAGTGATCCATGCCTTCGGGCATAAAGATCGCCAAAGCGGTAGGAGTTGCAGGCAAAGCTCCCGTTCGCCGCCTGGAGCCAGCTGCTGGCATCGAGCAGCACGCTCGGCTTGGAACCTATAACCATCCGGAACCGGCGCGAGGTCAGCGCCTTCAGCGTCCGGGCGTCCCCGGAGGCCCATGCCCGCATCCAGCGATTTTCGAGCGTCTCGATGATCGGAAGAATGTCGCCCATAAGCATTCAGGCAGTAAAGCCGATGCCTCAACTTTCAAGGCCGTTCGAGGCCGGTCCCGACCCAGTTGCCTTCTTTTCCGAAGTGCTAGGCCGACGAGACGATCCGGGCCCATTCGGCCTCGCCGATCACCCGGATGCCCAGTTCCTCCGCTTTCTTGAGCTTCGATCCCGCGCCAGGACCGGCGACCACGAGGTCGGTCCTGGCGCTGACCGACCCGGCTGCACGTGCACCAAGCCGCTCGGCCTGCGCCTTTGCCTCGTCACGGCTCATCGTCTCGAGGCTGCCCGTGAAGACGATGGTCTTGCCGGTCCACTCGGTTTCTCGCGCGGTCGAGACAAAGGCTGACGGCCTTGCAAGGTCGAGAAGCTCGGCGAGCTCCTCGCGGTTGTGCGGCTCATGGAAAAAATCCACGATCGCCTCGGCGACGATGCCGCCAACCCCCTCGACGGCGGAGAGGTCGGCAACGGCGGTTTCGCTCCGGGCCACCCGCTCCAGTTCCTCGATTGTCCCAAAGCATTTCATCAGGTCCTTCGCAGTCACGGCGCCGATGTGACGGATGCCGAGGCCGAAGAGGAAACGGGCCGGGTCAAAGCCGATCCGGTTTTCAATCGCCTCGAGCAGTTTCTCGACCGATTTTGACTGCCATCCTTCCCGGCCGATCAACTCGTCCCGATGGTCCTTCAGCCGGAAAATGTCCGCCGGCCCCTTCAGCCAGCCAAGTTCGACGAATTCGATGATGCTCTTCTCGCCGAGCCCATCGATGTCCATCGCCCCGCGCGACACGAAATGCTTCAGGCGTTCGATCCGCTGTGCCGGGCAGATGAGGCCGCCGGTGCACCGGACATCGACCTCGCCTTCCTCCGCGACCGCTTCCGAGTTGCACATCGGGCAATGGTCCGGAAAAACATAGGCGGGCCGCTGCTCGTCCCGGGTGAGGTTCTCGACCACCTGGGGGATGACGTCGCCGGCGCGCTGTATCCGAACCCGGTCGCCGACCCTGAGGCCAAGACGACTGATCTCGTCGCGGTTGTGCAAGGTAACGTTGCTGACGATGACTCCGCCGACACCCACGGGCTTCAGTCGCCCGACCGGCGTCAGCTTGCCGGTCCGCCCTACCTGGATATCGATGGCCTCGAGCGTCGTTTCCGCCTTTTCCGCCGGGAACTTGTGCGCGAGGCCCCAGCGCGGCGAGCGTGACACGGCGCCCAGCCGCTCCTGCCAGTCCAGCCGGTCCACCTTGTAGACGACTCCATCGATGTCGAGCGGCAGGTCGGCGCGCTCCTGCTCGATGCGGGCATAGTGGGCAAGCGCCTCGTCGAGCGTCTCGCAGCGACGGAGCAGGTCGCTGACCGGGAAACCGAAGGCGGCGAGCCGCTCCATCGATCCCGTCTGGGTTGTGGCGAGCGGCTCACTGAGCTCGCCCCAGCCATGAGCCAGGAACCGGAGCGGGCGGGCGGCGGTCACCGAGGCGTCCTTCTGCCTCAGCGAGCCGGCCGCCGCGTTGCGGGGATTGGCGAAAATCTTGCCGCCTGCCGTTTCCTGCCGTTCGTTCAGCGCTGCAAAATCGGCCTTGGACATGTAGACCTCGCCCCGGACCTCGAGAACCGAGGGAGCACCTTCCACTAGCCGCGGGATGTCGTTGATGGTGAGCGCGTTTGGAGTGACATCCTCGCCGATGCTCCCGTCGCCCCTGGTTGCCGCCAGCTTGAGCTCGCCATTCTCGTAGCGGAGCGAACAGCTGAGCCCGTCGATCTTTGGCTCGGCGGTCAGGGCCACCGGCTCGCCTTCGGGAAGATTGAGGAAACGCCTGATCCTGGCGACAAAGTCGCGTGCTTCCTCGGCACTGAACCCATTGTCGAGGCTCAGCATCGGCCTTGCGTGGCGAACCTTGGCCAGCGGGGACGTCGGCGCTGCACCGAGACGCCGGGAGGGCGAATCCGCCCTTACCAGATCCGGAAACTGCTCCTCGAGCTCCCGGTTCTCCCGGACCAGCGCATCATATGCTGCGTCCGGGATCTCCGGCGCGTCGAGGTCGTGGTAAAGCCGGTCATGCCTGGCGATGAGCCTGGCCAGGCGCATCAGCCGGTTGGCGGCCTCGGCTTTGGTCAACTGCTTCATTCCATCTCCGCCAGCAGCTCCGCAATCCGGGTCACGCTGTTCATGTTCCGCGCCGTTCCAGCCTTGATGGCGGGTAGCTTCAGCTTGCTCCTGCCGATGCCCTCGCCATAGCTCACATAGATGAGGCGCTTGCCGAGCGCCAAGCGCTCTCCTTGCACATCCCTTGCCTCGTCGAGCATGGCTTTGCAGGGCCTGGCGTCTATGAAATGGGCCATGACGCGGCTTGGCTTGTCATCGGCAAAAGGATTGCCGGCTACGGCCGCCTTCATCTCTTCGGCGCTGCGAACCTGGGCTTCCGCGGGCCTTCCAAAATAGGTTTCCAGCCTGGCCAGGAGACATTGTTTTACCTTCTCCTCGGGAAGTACCGAGGTGAACAGCAGGTTCCCGCTGTTGATGAAGGTCCGCACGTCGCCAAAGCCGCATTCCTCGCCCATCTCCTGGAGATGCTCCTTGGGGAGCTTGCCGGTCCCTGCCACGTTCACCGCCCTCACCAGGGCGACAAAGGCGGTCATCAGAAGAGTTCGGCGAGAAAATTCTTGAGACTGGCCCAGCTGCGCCGTTCCGCGGCTTCGTCATAGGCCACTCCCTCGATACCGATCTCATGAGCCTTGGGATTGGTGAAGCCATGGCCGACGTGGCCATAGGCATGGATCTGCCAGTCTGCCCCAGCTTCGGTAAGCTCGTTACCCAGCGCGACCACGGCCTCGGGCGGGACCATGGGGTCATTCCAGCCATGATAGGCGGCGACCTTCGCCCTGATCCGCTCGGCGGGAAGGCCGCAGGGGTCGAAAAGCCCGTGAAAACTTGCGACACCTGCAACGTCGGCACCCGCCCTCGCGACGTCCAGGGCGCACTGCCCGCCAAAACAATAGCCAATCACCGCGATCCGGTTGCCGTCGACCTGGGCAAGGCCGCGGCAATGGTCGAGCACTGCAAGCAGCCTGGCGCGCAAGGCGGCCCGGTCCGAGCGAAGTTCGCCCATTGCTGCGAAGGCTGCGTCCCGGTCAGCTCCCGGCGTGAAGCGCCGCCCGAAGAGGTCGGCGACGAGGCTATTGTAGCCAAGGCCTGCCAGCCGCTCTGCAAATCCGATCTCGAGCGGCTGGACGCCCATCACCGTTGGAATGATGAGTACCGTTGGCCGTGCGCTACCGCTGCCATCGTGGACCAGCACATGGTCCAGCTCCTGGCCATCATAGTCTTGCAGGGTCGATGTCTGTTCGGTCATGCTGCCTCCAATAACCGCGCCGCCTGGGCACGGGCCTCGTCGGTAATCGCCGCACCCGAGAGCATCCGCGCAATTTCCTCGCGCCGCTCTTCGTTTGACAGCTTGCGCACGAGCGTCCGGGTGATGCCCGCCTCGTGCGACTTCTCGATGCGATAATGATGTGCCGCCCTGGCCGCGACCTGCGGGCTGTGAGTTACCACGAGCAGCTGCGATCTCTCGGCCAGGCGCGAAAGCCGTTCGCCGATGGCGCTCGCGACTGCTCCACCGACGCCGCGGTCGATCTCGTCGAAAATCATTGTCTGGGCTGTCCCCGCTTCCGCCAGCGCGACCTTGAGCGCCAGGATGAAGCGGGAGAGCTCGCCGCCCGAGGCAATGCGGGTCAGCGCTCCAAAGGGCGCACCCGGCTTGGTCGACACCTCGAACTCGACCCGGTCGCTGCCTGCCGGTCCGGGCTCTGCCGGCGCAAGGCTGGTCCTGAACCTTGCCGAATCCAGCTTTAGCGGCGGAAGCTCGCAGGCCATCGCGGCATCGAGCCTTTCCGCGGCAGCCTTGCGGGCACAGCTGAGCTCGCTCGCTGCCCCGTCGAACCGTTCCCGCGCTGCCGCGAGCTCGGCCTCGAGCGCATGGATTCTTTCGTTTCCGGCTTCGAGCCCCGCCAGGCGCGCCGCCAGCTCCTCCCCCAGTGCGGCGAGCGCATCGGCCTCGACCCGGTGCTTCCTTGCAAGACCGCGGATGTCGAACAGCCGCGCCTCGACTGCCTCGAGCCGCTCCGGTGAAAAAGCCAGTTCGTCGGCAGCGCTGGAAATGCGCGTCTCGGCTTCACCCGCTTCGATGAGCGCCCGGTCGAGGCTGGCGAGCGCTTCGGCAAGCAAGGGATGATCTGCCGCGCCGCGCTCGATCCGGCGCGCCGCGGCGCGCAGCTGGGCCAGGGCGCCGTCGGAACCGCCGAGCAGTTCGTCGAGGCCCGCCAGTGCCTCGCCTGCCCTAGCTCCCGCCTGCATCGCAGCCCTTTCATCGGCCAGGCGTGTTTCCTCGCCCGGCTCGGGACCAAGCTTCTCGATTTCCCGGGCCGCGTGCTCCAGCCATTCCCGGTCGCGTTCGGCTTCCTCGGCGGCTGCCCGGGCATCGTCCAGGGCCCGGCCGATACGTTCCACCTCGGCATAGGCCTCGCAGACCGGCGCGGTGTCCAGCCCGCCGAAGGCATCGAGCAGCTCCCGGTGGCCGCGCGCGTTCAAAAGCCCGCGATCGTCGTGCTGTCCGTGGATCTCGACGAGGCCGTTGGCAATTTCGCGAAGCAGCGACGCCGGGACGCCTGAACCGCCGGCAAAGGCGCGGCTGCCGCCGTCCGCCCGAAGCGTCCTTCGAACCAGCAGCGCCTCGCCGTCTTCGGGCTCGATGCCCTGCTCTGCCAACAGCGCCAGGGCCGGATGAGCAGGCGGGAGCTCGAATTCCGCAGTTACGCTGGCCTGCGCCTGGCCCTGTCGAACGAGCCCGGTGTCGGCACGCGCGCCCAGTGCCAGTCCGAGGCTGTCGAGCAGGATTGATTTGCCGGCGCCGGTCTCGCCGGTGAGCACGCCAAGACCGGGCTCGAAGTCGAGATCCAGCCGGTCGATGAGCACCACATCGCGGATCGAAAGCTGCCTCAGCATGGGCGGCAGCCGCTCCCGTTTCAGCTCGTCGGCTGTGCTGCGGCCGCCGCCGGAACGTGCCGCTGGATCAGCTCATAGCTTCGACGATACCATTTGCTGCCGGGATAGTTTCGGCCAAGCACCGCTGCCGCCTTATGGGCCTCGTCGGGCAATCCGAGATTGAGATAGGATTCGACCAGCCGCTCGAGCGCCTCGGGCGTGTGGCTCGTCGTCTGATACTTGTCGATCACCGTCCGGAAACGGAGTGTCGCGGCAAGCCAGTTGCCGCGCCGCTGGTGGAAGCGGCCGATTTCCATTTCCTTGCCGGCCAGGTGGTCGTTGATCAGGTCGAGCTTGAGCCGCGCGTCTGTCGCGTAGCGGCTCTTGGGATAGCGACGAATGAGCTCGTTGAAGCTGTCCGAGGCCTGCTGGGTAATCTTCTGGTCGCGAGTCACATCCTCGATCTGCTGGTAATAGCTCATCGCGATGAGGTAGCTGGCGTAGGGCGCGTCCTTGTTGCCGGGATGGATCGTCAGGAAACGCTGCGCCGAGCTCACGGCGTCCGGATATTTCTGCGCCATGTAATAGGAAAAGGCGCTCATCAGCTGGGCGCGGCGTGCCCAGACGGAATAGGGATGCTGGCGTTCGACCTCGTCGAAGATCTTGGCCGCCTCGTCATAATTGCCGCGGTCCGAGCGCTCCTTGGCAAGGCTGTAGAGGGTGTTGACGTCGCGCGCCACATAGGCGGTGTCGCCCTTCACCTTGTTGCCGGCGCAGCCGGCAACGGGAAGCATGAATACGGGCAGCAGCAACAGTGCCGCGATACGGGACTTGTTCACCATATTGACTTCCTAGCGCGGCGTGAAGTTAAGGCCAAGCGGGCTTTCACCAGTCTGAACAATCCTTTTTTCAGGCCCTTGCGACCGTCTTGTCCTCCAGCTCCTCGCCCCTGAGGAAGCTGTCCGGCTTGAGTCCCAGCCAGACTAGGGACGTGGCCGAAATATAGATGGAAGAATAGGTCCCGATCAGCGTTCCCAGCAGAATCGCGACAGTCAGCCCGAACAGCACGTCAGGCCCGAGGACAAGCAACACGCTGAGCGCGAGGATGATCGCAAGAGAGGTAACCATGGTCCTGGACAGCGTCTCGTTCAGCGAGAAATTGAGCAGCGAGACAATCTCCATCTTGCGATACTTGCGCATGTTCTCGCGGATCCGGTCATAGATGACGACCGTGTCGTTGAGCGAGTAGCCAACGATGGCGAGGAAGGCCGCGACGATGTTGAGGTCGACCTGCAGCTGGGTAAGTGAGAAGAAGCCGAACACCATCGCCACGTCATGAAACAAGGTGACGAGCGCGCCGACGCCGAACTGCCACTCGAACCGGAACCAGATGTAGATGGCGATGCCGACCATCGAAAAGGCGATCGCGAGAGCGCCGTCCCAGGCAAGCTCCTCGCTGACCTTGCCCGATACGGATTCGCCGGCAGTCACGGTAACGCCGGGATATTCGCTGATGACCATCTGCCGGACCTCGGTGACGACCCTGTTGGCCTCCGACTCCGCACCTTCCGGCTTGGGAAGCCGGATCTGGTAAGTCCGGTTATCCCCGAATTCCTGGATCGCCGCTTCGCCGACTTCGAGCGCGGTGACCTTCTCGCGCAGCTCTTCAATATCGACCGGCTGGGCGAACGTTGCACGGATCACCTGGCCGCCGACAAAGTCGACGCCGAGGTTTAGCCCCTTCGCGAACACGATGCCCATGCTGACAATGGTCATCAGGATCGACAGGGCGAGCGCGACGTTGCGCCACTTCATGAAGTTGATGTTGGTGTTGTCGGGAATCAGCTTGAGAAGTTTCATTTTGCCTTGATCCCGTCAGATGTTGATCGTGCGAGGGCGTTTGGACTTCACCCAAAGCGCAACCAGCATCCGGGTGAAATTGACCGCGGTATAAACCGAGGTGATGATGCCGATCAGAAGCACGACGGCGAAGCCGCGGATCGGGCCAGAACCGAAATACATCATCAGCGCAGCTGCGATGGTGTTTGTGATATTGGCATCGAAGATGGCGGTGGACGCCTCCTTGTAGCCCATCTCCAGGGCGTCGAGCACCTTTCTCCCTCGTCTCAGCTCCTCGCGTATTCGTTCGTTGATGAGAACGTTGGCGTCGACCGCGGCGCCGATGGTGAGGACGAAACCGGCGATGCCCGGAAGGGTCAGCGTGGCGTTGAACACCGCCATGATGCCGAGGATCATGAACGCGTTGATCAGCAGGGCGATCGAGGCATAGACACCGAAACGGCCATAGGTGATGATCATCAGCCCGATCACCGCCAGCGTCGCGAAGATCGAGGCGATGGTGCCCGCCTCGATGGAGTCCTGGCCGAGCTCGGCGCTGACCGTGCGTTCCTCGACGACATTGAGCTTCACTGGCAGCTTGCCGGACGCAAGGCTGATGGCCAGCTGGCCCGCGCTCTCAACCGTGAAACTGCCAGAGATCTGCGCTCGCCCGCCAAGGATCGGTTCGTTGATGTTCGGCGCCGAGAGGACCTTGTCATCGAGAATGATGGCAAAGGGCTTGTTGACATTCTCCTGGGTGACGCGCCCGAAACGCCGCGCGCCGGCGGCATCGAAGCTGATGTCGACCACCGGGGCGCCGCTTTGCTGGTCGAATGCCTGGGACGCGTTGACGAGCTGTTCGCCCGACACCATCACCCTGCGCTTCACCGCGATCTTGGCAGGCTCGCCGGGTTGGGTGGGGTAAGCCACATAGGGGATGCCCGGCGGGGCATCCGGATAGTCGAGAACCTGGCTTCCCGGGGGAGCGCGGCCGGCCGCGATCTGGGCTGGGTCGGCCTCCAGGTCGACCAGCTTGAACTCGAGCCTCGCGGTCTGGCCGATGAGGCTTTTGAGGGCCTCGGGATCCTCGACGCCCGGGACCTGGACGAAAATCCGCCGGTCACCCTGGTTGATGACCGTGATTTCCTTGGTTCCACCCGGATCGATTCGTCGACGAACGACGTCGCGGGCGACCGTGAGCGAGTTCTTGAGGGCTTCGTCCGAACCCGCCTTGGTCGGGGTCAGCACGATTCGGGTCGAATCGACGACGTCCACTTCCCAGTCCCGGGTGCCGGTCAGCCCGACCGGGCGGCTCAGCGTCCGCAGCCGCTCGACGGCCGCGTCGACCTGCGTCGGGTCGCGCACGATGAAGCTGAGCTTGCCGCCAGAGGTCGAAACGTCACCGATATCGATCCGCGGGTCGCCGCGGCGAAGCTCGGTCGTAACCTCTTCTTCCTTCGCCTGGAGCCGTTGCTTGGTCGCGTCTGCGAGGTCCGCCTCGAGCAGGAGCTGGCTTCCGCCGGCAATGTCGAGACCGAGATTGATGCGGCCGCTGGGCAGCCAGGACGGCCAGCGCTCGATCTGTTCCTTTGGCAGGAGGCTCGGGATCGCCAGCAGGACGCAGGCAAGAACGGTGAGGCTGACGAGCCAAACCTTCCAGCGTGGAAAATCGAGCATCTAGGGTCCTCAGTCGTTCGCTGGCTTGGTGGCTTTGGGATCGACGACCTGGGTCAGTGTCGACTTGATCGCGGTGACGCGGACGCCCTGGCCCAGTTCGAGCTCGACCTCGCTGTCGCCAACCTTGATCACCTTGCCGACGAGGCCACCGCCCGTGACCACCCGGTCACCCTTCTTCACCGCAGCGATCTGCGCCTGATGTTCACGCATCCGCTTCTGCTGGGGTCGAATCATCAGGAACCAGAAGATGATGAAGACCAGGACGAGCGGAAAGACATTGAAGAAAAAAGCGGCCGTACCCGATGGCGCGGCTGCGGCGGCAAGTAGCGAATTGTTGATCATGATCCCGGGAAACTCTTCTTCGATGGAACGCCTGGCACCCCCCAAGCGCAGGAAGTGGCCGGCCGCCTATCACGGCGCGGGCCGCCTTGCCAAGCGATGCGCATCGCCCTAGATGCGCGCTCCTGCATGCCTGGACCGGTATGCAGCACTGCTTTCAACTGTGCTTTGACAGTCGAATGCAGCCATGGTCGGGGCGTAGCGCAGCCTGGTAGCGCATCACACTGGGGGTGTGGGGGTCGCTGGTTCGAATCCAGTCGCCCCGACCAGTTTTTTGACGGATCCATGCAGCGGTCCGTCATTTTCTCTCGCATGTCGCTGGGCGGGCCAAGACAGGCGCCCGCCTATCTGCCAGTCTGTCAGGCCATGACCCGTTCCCGCCGAAGAAAAAGACGCTGGCCGGCAAGGTTGGCCACCATCCTGCTGGCCATACCCGGTCTCTATCTGCTGGCGGCGCTCGTTGGCGGGCTGGTCAGCATCAACCATGGATGGGAGGAGCCCGAACAGGGCGTCACCATTTTCCTCGCAAGCAACGGCGTCCATGTTGACCTGGTACTCCCGGCCCGGGCGGAGGGCCTCGACTGGACCTTGCTCCTTCCCAGGTCCGAGTTCCAGAACGTGCCGGAAGGCGCCGACTGGATCGCGTTCGGCGCCGGCGAGCGGCGGGTCTATCTCGAAACCCCGACCTGGGCCGACCTCAGCCCGAGGACCGCGGCCGTCGCACTTATCGGCGGAGAGCGGGTGATGCATGTCCAGTGGGTCGCCGACCCCGCCTATTCCGCAAGAGAGGTGCGGCTGACGCCCGAGCAGTATCGGCGTCTCTGGGCATCGATCCGCGCAGGTTTCGCGCTTGACGAGGAGGGAAGGCCGATCCGGCTCGACCATCCAGGATATGGGATGGGCGATTCCTTCTACCGGGGCGTGGGCAAGGCCAACGCCATCCACACCTGCAACCAGTGGGTAGCCGGCAGGCTGCGCCTCGCCGGCGTCAGGACGCCGCTCTGGTCACCTTTCGTCCAGGGGCTGATGTGGCGTTACCGACAGCCTGGTCAGAGCACGTAACGGCTGAGATCGGCATTCTTGGCAATGCCGGCAAGCTGCTGCTCGACGAAGGCGCCATCGATGACGAGCGTCTCGCCGGCCCGATCCTCGGCGGTGAAGCTGATGTCCTCCACCAGCTTTTCCATCACCGTCTGGAGACGGCGTGCGCCGATATTCTCGATCGCGTCATTCACCTCGGCCGCGATCCGCGCGAGCGCTGCGATGCCGTCGCTTGCGAACTGGATCGTGACCCCTTCGGTCGCGAGCAGCGCGCTATACTGCTCGGTGAGGCTGGCCCTGGTAGCGGACAGGATCCGGACGAAATCCTCCTCCGTCAGGGTCGACAGCTCGACCCGGATCGGAAGCCGCCCCTGGAGCTCGGGCAACAGGTCGGCCGGCTTGGCGACATGGAAGGCGCCGCTGGCAATAAACAGGATGTGGTCGGTCTTGATCGGCCCATATTTGGTGGCAACGGTGGTCCCCTCGATCAGCGGCAGCAGGTCGCGCTGGACGCCCTCCCGGCTGACCGAGCCGCCCCTCACATCGCTGACGGCGATCTTGTCGATCTCGTCGAGGAAAACGATGCCATTGGCCTCGGCATCCGCAAGAGCGATCCGGGTCACATCGTCCTGGTCTACGCGCTTGTCGGCTTCCTCTTCGACCAGCTTGGCAAAGGCATCCTTCACCTTGAGCTTGCGCCGCTTTTTCGGCGGGCCGCCCATCGCCTTGGACATCATTTCGCTAAGGTTGATCATCCCGACCCCGCCGCCGCCGGGGATTTCAAACGGCATGGCGGGCGCCTCGGCGACTTCGATCTCCACCTCGGCATTATCGAGGCTGCCGTCGCCAAATCGCTGGCGGAAGCTTGCCCGGGTGGCTTCGCTCGACCCCTTGCCGGTCAGTGCGTCGAGCAGCCGTTCCATCGCCGCGCCTTCCGATGCCTCGCGAACCTTCTCGCGGCGGCGTTCGCGCTCCAGCCTGACGGCTTCCTCGACGAGATCGCGGGCAATCTGCTCTACGTCACGCCCGACATAGCCGACTTCCGTGAACTTGGTCGCCTCGACCTTGACGAAGGGAGCATCGGCGAGCTTCGCCAGGCGGCGACTGATTTCGGTTTTCCCGCAGCCGGTCGGCCCGATCATCAGGATGTTCTTGGGCGTCACCTCCTCGCGCAGCTCCGGTGACAGCCGCTGGCGGCGCCAGCGGTTCCGAAGCGCCACGGCGACGGCCTTCTTGGCGTCGTTCTGGCCAATGATGTGCTCGTCGAGCGCGGCGACAATCGCCTTTGGCGTAAGGCCGTCCTTGAGCATTGCAGGGGCTCGCTGCTGGCTGCCGTCCTCGCGGCTGGCGGTGGTGGTGGTGGGCTGGATGTCCATATGAACTGCTAGATTGGAAGGGGCTGCATCCGGTTCAAGCGGATCTAGCCGATAGTCTCGACCGTCAGCCGGTCATTGGTGAACACGCATACTTCGGCCGCGATCGCCATTGCCCGGCGTGCGAGCACTTCCGGGTCCTGCTCGTAATCGGACAGGGCCCTGGCCGCCGCGAGTGCATAATTGCCGCCGGATCCGATGGCGGCGATTCCGCCTTCGGGTTCGAGCACGTCACCGTTGCCGGTAAGGATCAGCATCGTCTCCTTGTCAGCGACGATCATCATCGCCTCGAGATTTCGCAGATATTTGTCGGTCCGCCAGTCCTTGGCAAGCTCGACCGCCGCCCGCAGCAGCTGGCCGCGGTGCGCCTCCAGCTTCTTCTCCAGCCGCTCGAACAGCGTGAACGCATCGGCCGTCGCCCCGGCGAAGCCGGCGATCACAGCTTCGTCAGCCCCTAGCCGGCGAACCTTCCGGGCATTGGGCTTGATTACCGTGTTGCCGAGCGAAACCTGGCCATCGCCGGCAATGACGGTCCGGTTGCCCTTCTTCACGCCGAGTATGGTGGTCCCATGATATTGTTCCAAGCTGATCCTCCCGCTTGCCGTCTTGCGCAGATGTGGGAAAAGCGAGCGCGGCACGCAAGGTGCGCCGGACCCATTTAACCCATAAGGAACATCCCTGCACCGCCAAACGAACCAGTTTTGGTGGTTGTCGAGCAGGGTCTCGCTGCTAAGGTCGGCCGATGCTCAAACTGATCGGACTGGCATTCGCCTCGCTTGCCCTCGCTCCGCTGCCGGCCGCGGCGAAACTGTCTCCTTCCGAGACCCGGATGATCCGGGTGATCGACGCCGAGCAGGAACGGACGCTTTCCTTGCTCGAAAAATGGGTCAACCAGAACAGTGGTTCGCTCAATTCCGAGGGCGTCGCGAAAGTTGGCGCAATGCTCCGCCTTGAACTCGAGGCGCTGGGCTTCGACGTCCAGTGGATCGACATGAGCGAGACCGGCCGGGCCGGTCACCTCCTCGCAAGGCACAAGGGCAACGGACGCGGCAAGCGCCTCCTGCTGATCGGCCATCTCGACACCGTCTTTGAGCCGGACAGTCCTTTCCAGAAATGGGAGCGGCGCGGCAACGATGGAATTGGTCCGGGAGCCGGCGATGACAAGGGCGGCATGGCCGTGATGATCGCGGCCCTTCGGGCGATGCATCATGCCGGGACGCTGAAGGACGCCGACATCGAGATAATGCTGACCGGCGACGAGGAAGATGTCGGTAGCCCGGTCGAAATCGCCAGGCGCGATCTTATCGCCGCTGGGCGCAGGGCCGACGTGGCCCTCGACTTCGAGGGGCTTTCGCAGGAGGAAGGCCCGGATGGCCCAATCGACATGGGCTCGATCGCCCGGCGGAGCTCCGGGAGCTGGACCGTGACGGTGACTGCGAGGAGCGGCCATTCCAGTGGCATCTTCTCACCGGCATCGGGGAACGGCGCCGTTTATGAACTGGCGCGGATCATCGAGGCCTTTCGGCGCGAGCTTCCCGAGGAAAAGCTGACCTTCAACGTCGGCCTGGTCGGTGGTGGCGACAGTGCCGATTTCGACCAGGACCGGATCCGGCTGTCCGCGACCGGCAAGACCAATATCATCGCCGGCAAGGCCATTGCCCGCGGCGACCTTCGGGCCATCGACCAGGCGCAGATCGACCGCGCCCGCGCGAGGATGCGGGCGATCGTGGCACGATCGCTGCCGGGCGCCAGCGCCACGATAAGCTTTGACGAGGATGGCTATCCGCCGATGGCCGCGACGCCGGGAAATGCCGGGCTGCTCGAACGGCTGAACAGGGTCAATGCCGACCTTGGGCTTGCCGCGATGGAGCCACTCGACCCGCTGAAGCGCGGCGCAGCCGACATCAGTTTCGTCGCAGGCGACGTGGATGGCATCAACGGACTGGGTCCGGCCAGCCGGGGAGACCATGCGCCAGGGGAGCGCGTCGACATCGCGTCCATCTGGCGCCAGGCAAAACGGGCCGCCATCCTGATGACCAGGCTAAGCCGGGAAAGACGCTGATCTTCTTGCCGGCACGCATCGCCGACAGGTGACATTTCTGTCGCTTGCACGGCCCTGGCATGCATGCATTACTGGCACCGACGGCCGCGCTTTCAACGTCGCGGATTTTGGGGAGGATCCACATGAAAAACTGCCGCCTGACCACGATGTCGCTGCTTGCAGCCACTGCGCTGGCCGCGACCCCTGCCGCAGCGCAGCGCGTCGACCGGATCGTCGCCTTCGGCGACAGCTATGCCGATGATGGAAACCTGTTCCAGATACTTGGCCCGCTCACGCCGCCCGAGGCCGCGCTCGTCTACCCTACCGGCCGCTTTTCCGGCGGTACAAATTATGTCGACACGCTCGGCCAGCTGCTCAACGCGCCGATCGACAATTTCGCGATCGGCGGCGCGCTTGCCGACAATACAAACACCAATGGCCCGGGCCTGCCGGGTTTCGTGACCGAGTGGAATGCCTATCTCGCAGGCGGCGGCGGTCCGTTCCCGACGGTCAGCGGGACCTTCGATGCCAACGATCTCGTGACAGTTTCGGTGGGCGGCAACGACGCGCGTTTCTACCAGCAAAATGGCGGCACCCTTGCCAATGCCACGGCAAGCGCGACCGCGTCGGCGGCCTTCGCCAGCGCCGGCCTGGACGCGCTCGTCGCGGCAGGAGCCCGGAACATCAGCTTCCTTGCCGGCGACACCGGGCGCCTGCCGGAGATCGCTCTCGACCCCGCGGGCGCCCAGATCCGTTCGGCCTATTCGGCTACTTTCAACCAGGCGATGCAGTCGACCCTTGCCGGCTATGCCGCCGACGGGGCCATCGTCCACTATCTCGACCTCAACCTCATACTCGACAATGTCCTCGCGGATCCGGCTGCCTTCGGCCTGACCAACGGGCTCGTCTGCCCGATCTTCCCCGACCCGACATGTCTCCTAAATTCGTCGGGCTATCTATTCTACGGCGATGCGCTGCACCTTACCTCGGACGGTTTCGCCATCGTTGGCCGCTATGTGGCTGCCCAGCTCCAGGCGCCGCTGACACTCCAGGCGACGAGCGACATGAGCCTCGATGTCGCGCGGCAGTTCGGCCGTACCCTGACCAGCCGGATGGACACGACGGCGCCCCGCGACGGTGACATGCCCGAGGGCATGAAAATCTTCCTGGTCGGCGATGGATATAGCCGGAAGGCTGATGCCGGCCCCTTCAACGATGCCTATCGCTCGAGCGGCGTCGGTGCAACCGCCGGCATCGAATATGGCTTTGGGTCAGGCCTTGTCGGCGCAGCAGTCAATTACTCGCGGCCACGCGTCAATTTCGGCAACGATGCCGCGGACACGAGGAGCCGTTCGTTGCAGGTCGGCGGCTATGGGGTGTTCGGATTGGCCGGGGGCTTTGCCCAGGCCTACGCCGGTTATGGCTGGAATCACCATGACATCGACCGCGCCGGCGTGGTCGAGCCCATGGATGCCGATCCCAAGGGCAATCATTTCATTGCCGGCGCAAAGGCCGGCTACCTGCTGCCGATGGGGATCGTCCGGGTTGGCCCGGTGATCGGGCTCGACTATGCCAGGGCCAAGGTCGACAGCTACACGGAAACCGGTGATCCGGCGCTCACGCTCAATGTCGATTCAATCAGCTACCGCTCGCTTCGGGCAAGCCTCGGCGTCGAGCTTCGCGGCGATTTCGGCGGCGGAGGCGTCCAGCTCCGGCCGTTCGCCGCGGCGGCCGTCGAGAAGGACCTGACCGGCGACGAGCGGACCATCCGCTTTGCCCAGACATCGGCCCCGACGATCGTCAACAGCTTCGCGCTCGAGGACGCCTCAACCAGTGCCTATGGGCGGATTTCGGGCGGTTTCAGCGCCGCCATCTTCCCCACCGTCACGCTCGACGTCTCCGGCTCGGCGACGATCGGCAAGGACCAGGGCGAAGAGACTTCAGCCCAGGTCGGCTTCCGGCTGGGCTTTTAGCCGGAAAGGCAGTCGGCGAAGACCCGGCGAGGCTCTTCGGTCGAGGTGATCACCAGCGGCGGCGTGCCGCTGACCGAGACCTCGACCGGCCCGGAACCCGCGAAAATCTCCGAGACATCCCGGGCGCTGTCATTGGGGGGCACCGCCGCGCGCCAGTGACCGCCGAGTCCCCCCGGATTGGAGACCGAAGACACGGGCAGCGAGGCCGCCTTGCCATTGCCGGTGAAGCTCAGCGTTGCCTGGGCCCCGGTCGATGGCGGGATATAGCGGACGAAGATCAGCTGCGTTTCGCCTTCCTTGGGCTTCTGGCACTGGATCGTCAGTGCCGGCGCCGAGGGCGGTCCGAACACTGCCATCCGATCCGGCTCGCTGTAGGTCCAGCCGAGAGGATCGCTGGCCGGAGGCAGGGCAGCATTTCGCATCGCTTCCGCAGCGCCCGCGTTGACCGTTGCTGCATTGGCGGCCACCTGGCCGACGATCTCGACCCCCGGGGCAACCGCATTATCGTCGACCGGATCAGTCTTGGCGCAGCCCGCCGCCAGTGCAGCGAGCGGAACAACTATTGATATGGCTATGGATCTCATGCCGGTCCCAACGCTCCTTCGATGCAAGGGTTCATGACTTACCGCGCCGGTCGACGGGCCGCCGCCGCATGTCTGGAACTTCGCTCTCCATCGCGTCAAGCGCCTCGATAAAGCGCCTCCTGCGCGAAAAGCAGTAGGGCACGACCGCCGCCGCACCGAGCGCCGCCAGGCCGAACAGGATCGTGGGAACAAGCCACTCGACGGTGTCGCGGCGCTCAACATGCCACCAGGCTGCGTAAAGGCAGGTGGCCGAGATGAGCAGGCAGACGAGCCCGGCCGCCCGGAACACCAGGCGTCCGAGGAACCCGTCGATCCCGTCGAGAAGTCCAGCCATAGCACCCTTAGCCAAGCCTCGATGATAGCATGGCGATTGACATCTGGCTCCAAAAGTATGCTCTCTTGTGTCGGCCGGCCGCGCGCGACGACCGCAAAAGACCGCCCGCACCAGCTCTTACCCGGGCGGTCGCGAGCCGGTGTTGGAGGGGGAAGACCATGGAAAATGTCCAAGCCACCAAGGCCCCGGTTCATCTTTGGATCGTCGGCCTGCTCGGCACCGTGTGGAACGCTTTTGGCTGCTACGACTATATGATGACCCGGCTGCGCAACCTGGAATATTTCCAGGCAATGGCGCCGGATTCCGATCCGGAAGCCATGCTGGCCTGGGTCGACGGATTCCCGGTCTACGCCCAGTTCGGCTGGGGCCTCGGGGTCTGGATGGGGCTCGCCGGCTCGATCCTGCTGCTCATGCGGCACCGCTGGGCAGTGCCGGCGCTCGGCCTGTCACTGTTGGGCGCGCTGCTCGGGCTTGGCTACCAGATACTGGCCGCCCCGCCCCCGCCGCCTCCGATGGACGCAGGAGCAATGGCGTTCATGCCGTGGATCATCATCCTGATCGCCGCGGCACTGTTTTATTATGCTTACCGCCAGAAGAAGGCGGGACTGCTCAACTAGGACAAGGGCCGGCCGGCATCCGCCCGGCCGGCCTCGCTCCCTGATGCCTCGGCGATCCTCATCGCCGGCCCGAACATCTGCGGCATGGCGAGCGCATCAAAGCCATAGGGGTCGTCCCGGAAAACTACTCCGTTCCCGGTTGCCGAGACGGTGAAGTAGCTCATGTAGATCGGCACCGGGCGCGGGAGGTCGATGCGCTGCTCGCGCGTCGAGGTCGGCTGCGGCACATAGCCGAACACCCAGGATGCGAAGCGGCGATAGTCCTCGAGGCGGACGCAGCCGTTGCTGATCCAGCGGTCTTCCTTGTTGAACAATTCCTTCAGCGGAGTGTCGTGAAGGTAGATGCCATAGTCATTGGGCATTTCGAACTTCATCTCGCCCATGGAATTCCACGGCCCGGGGAGCTGGCGGACCCGGATCGTGGGATCCGTCCTGCTCGAGGCAATCTTCCGCCAATTGACCGTCTTGGGGTCGATGATCCGGCCGTTGGCGCTCCAGTCCGAAAGCACCTCGTAATGGAAGTTCTGGAAGTAGGAGAGGCCCTGCTCGCGCACCTTCTTCGCGGTCAGGCTGCGGATCAGATCGGGCGGGACGTTCCAGTAGGGATTGGCTTTCGCGTTGCGCATGAGGACGGCCATCATCGGCGTCTTCGTCTTGGGCGACCCGACGATCACCCGCATGCGGTCGACCAGCCGGTCCTTGTCGAACAGGTAGATCTGGGCAGCGCCGCTATCGACCACGACATAACGGTCGAAGGCCCGCGTGGCCGGCAGGCGGTAGGCACGCTCCATGTTGATCGCGATGCGCCGGGCGTAATGGTCCGCGCCGCGGTTGAGGGAGCTGATCGTCGCCCGTCCCGCGATCCCGTCTACCGGGTTCAGCCCGTGAACCGCCTGGTAGGCCGACACTGCCTGGGTCAGCCGCTGGTCATAGCCGCCACCCGCGGGCAAGCCGAGACGGGTGCGAAGCAGGTCTACCCGCTTCCCGCGGGATCCGCTCTTCAGCACCGCGCCGGCCGGGACCTTGTGTTGGGGAAGCCGACCCCAGCTCGCCTGGTATTGCTGCAACCCGCGACCGAGCTCGACGAACATCGGGTTGGGCCCGCTTTTCTGGCGGCCGCCGGAGAGCCAGTCGAAGCTCAGCACTCGCTGGAGCCAGTTCTGCGGCCTCTGCTTGCGCCTGGCGACACTGCTCATCTGCGGGTCGACGTAAACAAAGTCGATTCCCTGCTTGATGTTGCGCGGCACCGCGACCGGCTCGTCGCCTTTCGGCTCTGCGGCCAGCGGAGTAGACGCCACCATCGCAACGGCGCCAAAAATCAGGCTTAATTCTCTACGCATAAATTTTGCGCCGCTTCGAGCGGCGCATCCCCGTCATGAAATTCCTTAACCAAACTCATTGCACCGGCTTCGGTTGCGCCTTGCTGAACGGCGCGGCCATTTGAAGAGCCCCGCCTAGCGCCGGCTGCCCCAGCGCCGCTGCGTCTTCCCGAAGCCGGTGCGCCTTGTCCCGGGCTTGCCCTGGGTAGCATTGCCGGCCGGGCGCGGTGCCACGCGATCGGGATCGGGGATGCCGAGCTCATCTTCCTCGAGCCGACGGATTTCGTCGCGAAGTCGGGCGGCTTCCTCGAACTCGAGATCGGCGGCCGCCTTGCGCATCCGCTCCTCGAGTTCGCCGATGTAGGCGCGCAGGTTATGCCCGACGAGGTGCGGCGTCTCCTCGTCCCCGGTATCGACCAGCACGCCGTCTCGAGTGGATACATGGGCGATGATGTCGGAGACGTTGCGCTTGACGCTCTCCGGGGTGATCCCGTGCGCCTCGTTATATTCCAGCTGCTTCTCCCGGCGGCGGCCAGTCTCGGCGAGCGCCCGCTCCATCGAGCCGGTGACCGTGTCGGCATAAAGGATGACGCGGCCGTCCACGTTGCGTGCAGCGCGCCCGATGGTCTGGATGAGCGAGGTTTCCGAGCGGAGGAACCCCTCCTTGTCGGCGTCGAGAATCGCGACGAGGCCGCACTCCGGTATGTCGAGGCCCTCGCGCAGGAGGTTGATCCCGACCAAAACGTCATAGACCCCTAGGCGAAGGTCACGGATCAGCTCGATGCGCTCGAGAGTCTCGACGTCGCTGTGCATGTAGCGGACCTTGAGACCCGCCTCGTGCAGATACTCGGTCAAATCCTCTGCCATCCGCTTGGTGAGAGTTGTCACCAGCGTCCGGTAGCCGCGCCTGGCGGTTTCCTTCGCCTCGTGGACAAGGTCGTCCACCTGGTCCTCGACCGGCTTGATCTCGACCGGCGGGTCGATGAGCCCGGTCGGCCGGATTACCTGCTCCGAGAAGACCCCGCCGGTTTCATTGAGTTCCCACGGTCCCGGGGTTGCTGATACGAAAACCGTCTGCGGGCGCATCGCTTCCCATTCATTGAAACGCAGCGGCCGGTTGTCGATGCAGCTCGGCAGGCGGAAGCCATATTCGGCCAGCGTGATCTTGCGACGATGGTCGCCGCGGGCCATTGCGCCGATCTGCGGCACCGTCTGGTGGCTTTCGTCGACGAACAGAAGGGCGTTGTCCGGAAGATATTCGAACAAGGTCGGCGGAGGCTCGCCGGGAAGCCGCCCGGTCAGGAAGCGACTGTAATTCTCGATGCCCGCGCAGCTGCCGGTCGCACCAATCATCTCAAGGTCGAAGTTTGTGCGCTGCTCGAGGCGCTGAGCCTCGAGCAGCCGCCCTTCCGCCTGAAGCTCCTTCAGCCGCTCGGCAAGCTCGTGGCGGATCGCCTCCATCGCCTGCTTGAGGGTCGGTCCGGGAGTGACATAGTGGGAGTTGGCATAGACCCGGATCTGGTCCAGCGCCGCCGCCTTCTTGCCGGTCAACGGGTCGAACTCGGTGATTTCCTCGACCTCGTCGCCGAAGAAGCTCACGCGCCAGGCGCTGTCCTCATAGTGCGACGGGAAAATCTCGAGGCTATCGCCCCGGACCCGGAAATTGCCGCGCGCGAAGCCCTGGTCGTTGCGCTTGTACTGCAGCGCGACCAGCTTGCGGATGATCTCCCGCTGGTCGACCGACTGCCCCTTCTTGAGGTCGAATACCATGGCCGAATAGGTCTCGACCGACCCGATGCCGTAGAGGCAGCTCACAGATGCAACGATGATGACGTCATCGCGCTCGAGCAATGCCCGGGTGGCCGAGTGGCGCATCCGGTCGATCGCCTCGTTAACGCTCGACTCCTTCTCGATGTATGTGTCGGTGCGCGGCACATAGGCTTCCGGCTGGGCTGGTAATAGTCGTAATAGCTGACGAAATATTCGACGGCATTTTCCGGGAAGAAATTCTTGAACTCGCCATAAAGCTGGGCGGCGAGGATCTTGTTCGGCGCAAGGACCAGCGCCGGGCGCTGCAGCGTGTCGATGACCTTGGCCATGGTGAAGGTCTTGCCCGAGCCGGTGACGCCAAGAAGGACCTGGCTGACCTCGCCGGCGTCGCGAATGCCCTCGACCAGCTCGGCTATTGCCTGCGGCTGGTCTCCCGCCGGCTCATAGTCCGATCGAAGCTTGAATTTCCTGCCGCCCTCGGCCTTTTCCGGCCGTTGCGGCCGGTGGGGGACGAAGGTTTCGCCAGTATCGGGCTCGGCCAGCGATGTACGGATCTGAATCGCCATGCGCATGATATAGGCCCGCTGCGGCGGCGGGCAATTGATCGGTTGGGATGGCAGACGCTTATGGCGGAATTTGCAGGGGACGGCACCGCGATGACCTGCTGGCTGTGCGCCCGCCCGCTGGGGCGACGAATGGAATGGCACCACCCGACGCCCAGGAGCCGGGGCGGCCGGGACAGGGTCGCCGTCCACCCCATCTGCCACCGGACCATCCACGCTCGTTTCACCAATGCGCAGCTGGAGCGAGACGGGACCAGTCCCGAAACATTGCGGGCCGACCCGGCAATTGCCCGGTTTCTTTCCTGGATCGCAAGCAAGCCGCCCGACTTCCATGCGCCTACCCACCGCAAAGGCTGATTGCAAAGCCGCGCCATCGCCATATGGTGGCACGCTTAGGGCCTGGCGCCGTTTCGGCGCCGCCCAGCTTGGGGGAAAGTCAATGAACCGGATCATCTTGGCCCTGCCGCTGATGCTGATTGCAGCCTGCGGCAGCGAGCCCAGTGTCGACATGGAAAATGTCACTGCCGGCGAGGTTGCCGAGGAAATGCGCCGCCAGGGCGGCGAGGAAGAGGCCTTCGTCAACCCGGGCAAGTGGCGCCAGACCGTTACGCTGCTCAAGATCGACGCTCCCGGCATGCCGCCGGAGGCCAAGCAGATGATGCAAAAGGCAATGGACCAGGCGAAGGTCAACGATGTCTGCCTCACGGAAGACCAGGCACGCAGTCCCCGGGAAGATTTCTTCGCCGGTGCCGACCAGAATTGCCGGTATGAGCATTTCAAATGGGGCGACGGCAAGATCGACCTCAAGCTGAACTGCAAGCACAGCAATGCAGTCCAGACGATGACGATGACCGGAAATTACCAGCCCGACAGCTACACGATGACCATGGACATGGCCAACCAGGGCGGCGGGGACGAGGTAATGACGATGACCATGAAGGTCGACGCCGAGCGCGTCGGTCCATGTGACGGCGACGAGAAGGTCGAGGTCGGAAACTAGGGAGGGGAATCAAGATGAAATTGCCGAAACTGATGGCAATTGCGGGTCTCGCGGCGGCCCTCGCATCGTGCGGCGGCGAGCAGAAGGCCGAACCCGCGGCCGAAGCGCCGCCCGCGACGCTCCCGGCCGGCCTCTACGAGATGAGCTCGGAAGTGATCCAGCTGGCCTCGACCGATCAGACCACGCCGGCAACGAACCTCAAGCAGGGCGACAAGCTGGTGACGAAGGCCTGCGTTGCTGCGGAAGGCATGCCCGATGCCGCGATGTTCGCCGAGGAAGGCGATAGCTGCGAGATCAAGAACAGCTATATTCGCAGCGGCCGGATGAGCGTCCAGTTGAGCTGCAAGCGGCCGGGCAAGAGCGGTGACGTGATGCCCGCGATGATGGGCAGTTTCACCAAGGACGGCTTTGAAGGTGAAATCACGACGCTCACCTATTTCATTGCCGACGGCGACTATCGCGTGACCCGTGAAGTCACGGCAAAGCGCGTCGGCGATTGCCCGGCGGCGGAGGCGGAAGCGCCGCCGGCCTGATCCCGGCTGATGCACTCTCGCTCTTCGTGGCCGATGCCGCGTCGGTCGGCATGGAAAATCGCCGGGAAGCAGGCGCCAAGCGGAATCACCGGCTCATGAAGCGGGCCGCCTTTCTCCTGCTGGTGCTGGCCAGCATCTCCGGCTGCACCGGCCTGGGCACGGCTGATACGGGACCTGCCCGGGCAGGGATTGCGTTCGACGGCAATGGTGAAATCGGGTCCTGGGCCGAGGGACTTGCAGATCCCGCGACCGGCCGGCCAGCCACTCCGGACGATCCCGTTCGGATCGCATCGGTCAGCAAGACCGTCGTTGCAATCGGCGTCATGAAGCTCGTTGACGAGGGTCTCCTCGAGCTGGACCGGGACGTTGCCGATTATCTCGGCTGGCGTCTGCGCAACCCGGCCTTTCCTGCCCACCCCGTCACGCTGCGCCAGCTTCTCTCTCATACGTCCGGCCTTCGCGACGGAGAGGATGCCTATGTCATCCCGCTTGGACGGTCCCTTCGCGAGGCGCTCGAGGATGGCGGCCCATGGGATGCGGCTCATGGCCCCGGCGACGGCTATTTCAGCTATGCCAATTTCAACTTCCCGGTGATCGCCTCGGTAATCGAGCGCGTGACAGGCGAGCGGTTCGACCGGTGGATGCGGCGGGCGATATTGGAACCTGCCGGCATCGATGCCTGCTTCAACTGGCCCAGCTGCACCGACGAGGCCGTTTCCCGCGCGGTTGTCCTGACAAGTGGCGGCCAGCCGATCCGCGATGACCTTGCCGGAAAGCGTCCCGACTGCCCGGTTGTGCCCGACCAAGATGGCGGCTGCGACCTCGAGCGCTGGGCGCCCGGCGAAAATGGCGCGCTGTTTTCGCCGCAGGGCGGCCTGCGCATATCGGCCCGTGGGCTGGCACGCATCGGGCGTCTGCTGCTTGGCGGGGGCACGATTGACGGGACACGCGTCCTTTCCCGGCGATCAGTCGAGGAAATGCTCCGGCCGGCCTGGCGGTTCAACGGGCTCAACGGCTCCCGCCAGGGAGAAAGCGAGGGGATATGCAGCTATGGCCTCGCCATTCGCATCCTTTCATCCTCTCGGCACTGCGACGATGACCCGGAGGGCAAGCGGCGGACCTGGCTTGGCCATGCCGGCGATGCCTATGGCCTCCGCTCGGGCCTGTGGATCGATCCAGAGCGTGGCGTTGGAATTGCCTATTTCGCGACCGGTCTTGGCGATGATCCCCCGCGCGGGAAAAGCAGCTTCAGCGCGGCCGAGGAGCGGGCCTTCAGGCGCGCGGCGGCCCTGCTGCGCTAGCCGGCGCACCCGAGAACTTTTTTCCCCTGGTTTAGCCATCGCCGGCGGGACCGGTCATGCTTCACGGCGGAACCCGATCGGTGGGCGTGAGTTGATGGCCGGCCCGTGGAGCGGGGCATCGGGGCGGGATATTTTCCTCGAAGGAGAGCCTCGGTGCGCGCCTCGACATTTTCAGCACTTAGCTCGCTCGCTCTACTCGGAACTGCGGCCTGCTCCGATTATGACCGCGAAGGCGATAACACCCCTGAAACCGCCATCGCCGAAGGCAATGCGACCGGCTATGCCTCGGATGGCGCGTCCACTGCCTGGCCGGAGGGAAGCCGGATAATCGTCGAGGACGGCGTAACCTACAGGATCGAACCCGGCGGTACCCGGATCAGGCTCGGGGAAACCGACAGCCGCGTCGTGGTCGAGAATGGCATCAGCTACCGGGTCGACCCCGATGGGACCCGGGTCCGGATCGATCCAAGCGGTGCCGAGATCCAGGTCGACAGCGGGCGGATCGAAGTCGACCCGCTGCCCGGTGATGACCGGTCGGTCGAGGTCAACAACCAATAGATTTCACCGCCGGTCGCACGCATTTCGGCGGTGAGGAGCGGGGGCGGCCGCGCCCGGCCGTTCCCGCTCACCAGCCCGTCCCTACCGGTTCGTTGCCGACGAGCCACAGCCAGCGCCGAGGGCACCGACTTATTTCCGCTATTTTTAATTTAGCCCTTGCTTCCCGCGCCGATTGGGACACAATATGTCGTATTACGCGCTGGGGGTATGCTCAATCTATTGTGGTTGAGACGGAAGACTATTATCTTCCGTGTGCGTCCGCTCGTGCCCTGTGGATATCGGGGAACGAGGCTTAAAAAACCCCCCTGGGGCGTGATTTTAGGCTAGTCTCGGGGCCATGGCACCGAGTCGAACATATGTAGAACAGGCCGTCGCGGAACGGCCGGAGGGACGGGGAAAAGCGATGGATTTTGCGACCACGAGCGAAGTAGGCTCCGACGACGTAACGGTCACCGAAACCAAGCGCGACAGCAAGACGGTCGACGCGAAGCGCTTTGACGTGGAAATCGACTCGACGCGCGACGAGCTCCTCACCGAGTTTGGCAAGGAAACCCTTCGCGACCGCTACCTTCTTCCAGGCGAGAGCTACCAGGACCTGTTCGCGCGCGTCGCCGCGGCCTATGCCGACGACGCCGACCACGCCCAGCGGGTCTATGACTATATCTCGCGGCTGTGGTTCATGCCGGCGACGCCAGTCCTCTCCAACGGCGGTACCGGTCGGGGCCTCCCGATCAGCTGCTACCTCAACAGCGTCGACGACAGCCTCGACGGCATCGTCGGCACCTGGAACGAGAATGTCTGGCTTGCCAGCCGCGGCGGCGGTATCGGCACCTATTGGGGTGCGGTGCGCGGCATCGGCGAGCCGGTCGGCCTCAACGGCAAGACCAGCGGCATCATCCCCTTCGTCCGCGTGATGGACAGCCTCACGCTGGCGATCAGCCAGGGCTCGCTGCGGCGCGGCTCGGCCGCCTGCTATCTCGACATCTCGCACCCGGAGATCGAGGAGTTCCTCGAGATCCGCAAACCCTCGGGCGACTTCAACCGCAAGGCGCTCAACCTGCACCACGGCGTGCTGATCTCCGACGCTTTCATGGAAGCCGTCCGCAACGGCGAGGAATGGCAGCTCACCAGCCCCAAGGACGGCTCTG
>JAJJPO010000021.1:0-6821 GCA_032907585.1 Sphingomonas sp.
CTGAATTCCAAAGAGAGCCCCACCCGGCTGAAGGAACCGACCCCGGATTCCTGCCACCTGCCGAAAAGTCCGGGCCGAACTGCGACATGGTTCGGACTGCTGGCGAAATTGCACTTCTCAGCTGGAGCGCCCGGGCATCGAATGATTTGACGACCTGCCACGGCGCTGACAGCTTCGTCGTTCCTGAAGTGCTCATCGTCGCGCAGACCAGTCCCTTTGACATCACGAGGACTGCCGCAGCGGGAAATTCAAACTGCACTTAGCCAAGCCGGCTGAACCGAGAGGCGGCGCAGGGGTCAAGAAGCAGCGTCGTCCAAGACGTGGAAAATATATTGCATCGCCGAATGGGAGAACGCCCCCATTGACCCCGGCCTCGGGAATATGCCAACCGGCCTCGCGCAATTAGGCGGCTAATTGCAAATTCATCACTTGGAGGGCATCCAAGTGTTTGAAATGCGGGTATGATGTAATGGTAGCCTGTCAGCTTCCCAAGCTGAACGCACGGGTTCGATTCCCGTTACCCGCTCCACCTTCAAATGCTAAGCTTGGACGACGTAGCTCTAAAGCTGCAGGGGCCCTGGTTCAGCTGCCGCCCTTTACCTGATCCCGCGACGAGATTTCTTGGCGTGCTGGCATGTCGACAGGCGCCGGGAGCTCGCTCTTTTCGGGACGATTGATCGCCAGCTGGGCGGCAAAGGCGCGCTGATAGGCAGCCCGCGATTCGCCTCGCGCGACATAGGCGCCGAGCCGCGGAAACTCGTCGAGTAGACCCGACGAACGAAGGCGAAGAAGCGCGGATACCATCATGAGATCGCCCGCGCTGAAGTCGCCGTCCAGCCACTCTCCCCGCCCCAGGCGGGCAGACAGCTGCGCGAGCCGGGTTCGGACGCGATCCATGACCAGTGGCAGCCGTTCTGCGAACCAGTTCTTGTCTCCTTCCAGCAGGCGAGCAGCCTCGAGCTCGACGATGACGGGTTCGATGCTGCTGAGCGCAGCGAACATCCACATGATCGCTCGCGCCCTGGCGCTTTCGTCGTCCGGCAGGAGGCCCGCGTATCTCGTTGCAATGTGGAGGATGATCGCTCCAGATTCGAACAGGGCGAGGTCCCCTTCCTCGTAGGTCGGTATCTGGCCGAAGGGGTGCAGTGCCAGGTGCCCGGCCTCCTTCATGGCCTTGAAGGAAAGGAGCCTCACTTCGTAGGGCTGGCCAACTTCCTCGAGGGCCCAGCGGACCCGCGTGTCGCGCGCGAGACCCCTGCCGCCATCGGGCGACCGCTCGAAGGCGGTGATCGTGATCGTCATTGCAGCTCCTTCCCGCCAGTTGCTCCCGGCATTTTAACAGGTACCGGCAAGCGCCTGGTCCCGCCACTTGCGGGGGGCAGGGGCGCTGAACAGGCGCAAGGGGCATTTGAAACCCTCCATCCTTTCAGCCCGTTGAGCCGGCAGCCTGACTTCCTGGGTTTCTGGAGGATGCAATGCTGTTCAAGAAATATGCCTATGGCTGGATCACCCTTGGATTCTTCGTCGGGGCATTGCTGCTCCACTGGTATTTCGGCTGGCAGTCCTTCGTCTCGGAGGCAGCGGAGCATGGCCAGGCACCCGAGAAGGCCGACTATCTCAACCAGATGCTTCGCGACACGTTCGAGAACTGGCAGTCGGAATTCCTGCAGCTTCTCTGGCAGGTCTGCGGCCTTGCCTATTTCCTCTACGTCGGCTCACCGTCTTCGAAGGAAAACGACGACCGGGTAGAAGCAAAGATCGATGCGCTGCTCATCATGCAGGGGCAAAAGGGCCTCGACATCATGGAGAAGCTCGACCGCCATTACCTGAGGGAAGAGGGCCATGCCGAGCCGACAGGCCACAATGAGCTGGACGACATCCTCGGAACGCTACGGGAGGGGCAGGGACGGGCGGTCTGACGAGGGACGCGAAAACGGGCGCGGCCACCAGGGCCGCGCCCGTCCTTCCACCGGCAGCGAGAGTACCACTGAAAATAAGGGCACTCAGGGCATGTGCGAAAAGGAGGCCAATCGCACGCAGGCATAAACGTCCAGGCGCTACCAATGTTTCGCGGAAGGCCTCGAACCGGCTACAAAACCGGCGCTAATCCAATAAAAACGGGCGCCGTCTCCCTGGTGAAGACGGCGCCCGATTCATGCGGGATATACCAGTGGCTTAGAAGCCGATGCTCAAGGTCATGCTGGCCGTGCGCGGCGCGCCAATCTGAGCGAAGGGAGCACCCGACGAGGGATCCAGCGAGGAGCTGAAGCCGCCGACATAGGTCTCGTCGAACAGGTTGTAGACGTTGAACTGCAGGTAAGTTTCCTCGAGGCCCGGACCCCAGTGCGCGAGGTTGTAGCGCGCATCGAGGTGGACCAGCCAGTAGGCCGGCGTCTTCGACGGATAGATGATGTTGCCGCCCGAGGTGACCGGCTGGTTGGTGTCGAAGATATAGCGCGGTCCGGTGCGCTTGGCGCTGATGCCAAGATCAACCGGTCCAAGCGTGGCCTGGGCCGAAGCGCCGTAGGTGTACTTGGGCGAACCGCCCTCGCGCTTGCCCTTGGTCGGAACGAAGGTGTCCGGGCCGGTCTGAACATTGTCCTTGATGTCGGACATGTTCCAGGAGCCGAACGCATAGAGCGTCAGTTCCTTGATGGGTGCCCAGGCAACCGAGCCGTCGATGCCATATTTATCGACGCGGCCGAGGTTCCGGTACACCGTGCGGTCGAGCTCGGGGTCATAGGCCGAGGCAAGCCGGTCGTGGACAATGGTGTACCAGCCGGCGAGCTGGGCCTGGACCTTGGAGCTGCGGTAGCGCGCGCCGAGGTCGAACGTGTCGGTCGTTTCAGGGTTGGGTTTGGCCTCTTCCGTGTCGGGCGGGAAGAAGAAGGCGTTGTAGAGGTTATCGGTGCCCGGGACCGAGATGTTCTTCGAGTAGCTCGCGAACACCGAAATGGCCGAGGTGAGGTCGTAGACTGCACCGACGCTCGGAAGGAAATCCGAATATTTGAGAACGCGCTTCTGCGGTCCCTGGAAATTCGGGAACTCGGCGGCGTAGGCAGCTTCCAAGGCTGCGTTCTGGCCGAAGCAGTCGACGAAGCCCGAAGCGGACGTCGTGAAGCAGAAGTTCTCGAGGTCGCGCTTGAAGAAGGGCACGCGGGCGCCGACGGTGACCGTCGCGGGCCCGAACACGCCGCGCCATTCGCCGGCGACCTGGTGCAGGATCGCGTAGCTCTGGCGGTCGCGCTTCTGGACGGCGATGCCATTGGCATCGAGGATCGGGTCGTTGATCGGGAACACGTCGACCGGCTCGCCATTTGCCTTGAGACGGCCGAGCTGGCCGGTCTGGCGGTGGTTGGCATGGTCGAAGGTGTAGCTGACGCGGACCGTGTGATCGTCGTTGATATCCCAGCGCAGGCCGGAGATCACGCCAAAGCGGTGGGTGCGGGTCTGGCTCGGCGCGAGGACGGTGACGCCCTCCGTGCGCGAGCTCGAGCAGGACGCGCCGGTCGCGGCGTTGGCCGGGCAGGTGTCGAGCGTGTCGCCGTCGCCATTGAGATCGACACCGAGATAATATTGTCCGCCGATGAAGCCGGTATATTCGACGCCGTCGATGATCCGGACGCCTTCACGCGCACGGACGGTGCCGCCGCCGTTGGCCTTCACATACTGGTAGCTCGGGTCGACGGTCAGGATGACGCCGTCCGCGAGAGTGAAGCGCGAAGCACCGCGGATGTTGCCGGTGTTGGAGGGGTTGTAGCGGCGATCGAACTCGGTGCCGCAGCTGTTGGTCGTATCGACCACGCCGGCCTCGGCAACATCGACCTTGCACGGATAGTTGATGTCATACTCGCGCTCGTCGTCGTCCTGCGGGAAACCCGAGGGCACGTCGCGGTCGTTGCGAAGGGCGACCGAGCCGAAGAAGTTGTTGCGGTTCTGGTTGTAGTGACCCGAGACACTGACGAAATCGCCGTTTCCGCCGATGTCCTGCCAGATTCGGCCATTGTACTGCTGCTTGTCGACCTTGCCGTAGTTGTTGAACGGGTTGTCGTTCTTCGCGGTCGAGGCCGAGAACCAGGCACGGGTGCCCCACGGGCCGATCTCGCCCGTCTGGACGAGGCCGAACACACGGCGGAAATCAAACTCGCCGATCGAGCCGACGATCCGGCCGCCGAAGTTCTTCGAAGGGATAAGCGTACGATAGTTGACGGTACCGCCTACGGCCGATGCGGTCGGCGAGTCGACGTCGGTCGTGCCGAGGTTGACGTTGACCTGCTCGATCAGCTCCGGGTCGATCTGCTGGTTGGAATAGATGGCATAGTTGCCCGAGTCATTGAGCGGAATGCCGTCGAAGGTGAGGCTGACGCGGGATGAATCGAATCCGCGAATGGTGAGAGTACCGCCCGAAGAGCCATAGGCGTCATTGTTCTGGAAGCTGACGCCGGGGACGAGGTTGACCGTGTCGAGGATGGTCTGGCCCGGGTTCTGGCGAGCGATCATCTCCTTGGTCAGTACCGCCTTGGGCTTCGCAGTGTCAGGAGTCTGGACACCGCCAACCTCCTGGGTGCGGGTGCCGGTGACGACGATTGTCGATTCCTCGAACTCGACCGACCCGGTCGACTGGGCAAAAGCTGCAGTAGGCGCAACGACCGCCGTCGATGCGAGTAGAATCAGTTTTTTCACAATGGACCCCAAAGTTGAAAATGTAACCGCTTTTACAGGCGGGCAGGCTGCTGGGGATGGATTTAGCCGTCTGGGTGACTACCCGGAGCCGGGCGCCACTTTCTCGTTCAGCGATGTAAAAACCCCACCCCGGAGCACACCCTTGGCTGGTGCCACTAAGGTCTAGAGACGCACAAAGCTATAGTTTTGTGACGGGGGCACAATTGCATCGCGCGGTGATGCTGTTTCGCAACGCAAATTGGTTCATTCCGGAGCGGAATCCAGCCGTTTGCCGATAGCGACGAAAACGTAGATCAGCCAGGGCACGAGGATCGCCGAGAGCACGACCTTGGCGAGCATCTGCCCGACCAGGAGGTTGCCGATTGGAAACACGCCATAAAAGCTGATCGTGATGAACAGCAGCGTGTCGACGATCTGCGAGAGGATGCTGGCGACGCCGGCGCGAAGCCAGAGCATGTTCGCGCGGCCATATTCCTTGAGACGGCTGAAGATGGTGACGTTGAGAAGCGTCGAGACGCCATAGGCGATGATGCCGCCGATCCAGATCCTCGGGGTCGAGGTCATCATCGTGTTGAACGCGGTAAGGCGATCTGCGGGCATGTCGTGCGACGGCGGAGAAACCAGGACCAGCAGCGTCAGCAGAACCGAGGCGATCAGTGGAACGAACCCAAGCATCACCAGCCGGTTCGCGGCATCGCGGCCATGGAGCTCCGCGACCGCGCTCGAAGTGGTCACCAGCATCAGGAAGGCGAAAATGCCTGCCTCGACGGCGAGCGGTCCCAGCGCCACCTGCTTGTTGGCGAGGACGCCGGCGATGCAAACCATGCCGCCATAAAAGACGGCAAGTGCGAACAGGGAGCGGGGAACGGGCTGCGCTTGCGAAACTTGTTCGGTCATGCGCGACTGCTAGCGGTTCGCGCGGCGCCCGCAAGCCATTTCCGTTTGACGCTCGTTAAAGGCAGGGTTAGTCGGACGCGCAATTTTCCGACAGACAGTCAAGGACTTCACGACCACCGCCATGGCCGATGCCTCGCTTGATATCGTAGCCATGGGCGATGCCATCGTCGATGTCATCGCAAGCTGTGACGATGAATTCATCGTTGCTCACGGGCTGCCCAAGGGCTCGATGCAGCTGCTGACGCCGGCCGAGGCCGACTATCTCTATGCAGCGATGGGCGTTGCCCGGGAAATGTCGGGGGGCTCGGCCGCCAACAGCATGGCCGGGGTCGCGGCGATGGGGGGCAGGGCCGCCTTCATCGGCCAGGTTGCACAGGACCAGCTCGGGCTCATCTTCGAGCATGACATGCATGCCCTTGGCGTGCGCTTCGAGACCCGCCCGCTTGCCGGCGGGTTTCCCACCGGGCGCTGCCTCATCCTCGTGACGCCGGACGGCGAGCGGACGATGAACACCTGCCCGGGCGCGAGCCACGAGCTCGACGTCTCGGCGCTTGATCGTGAAATGATCGCCTCGGCCTCCATCCTGTTCCTCGAAGGCTATCTGTTCGGCCCCGAGAAGCCGCGGGCGGCAATGATGGAAGCGATCTCGGTCGCCCACGGGGCAGGCCGCAAGGTGGCATTCACGCTAAGCGAGAGCGTCTGCATCGCCGGGCGAAAGGACTGTTTCGGGCGGATGGTCGACAGCGGCGGCGTCGACCTCCTCTTCGCCAACGAGGACGAGGCGCTGCAACTGACCGGCAGGACGGACCTTTGCTCGGCGATCGCCGAGCTTTCTCCCAAGGTCCCGACGCTGGTCCTTACCAGGGGCCCGGAGGGCGCAATTGCCATCGAGGGCGGCGAAAGGATCGAGATACCGGCGGCCCCTGTAAGGGAAGTGGTCGACACGACTGGGGCGGGCGACCAGTTCGCTGCCGGCTTCCTCGCCGCTCGGTGCCGCAACGCCTCGCTCGAGCGCTGCCTCTGGACCGGCGCAATCGCGGCGGCCGAAGTAATCCAGCAATATGGCGCTCGGCCGGTTACCGATCTTAAGTCACTGATACAGCCATGACACCGATTCGAAGACTTGCCGTCTACTGCGGCTCATCGCCGGGAAGCGACCCGGTCTTTGCCGAGGCAGCGCGCGCGCTTGTCCTGGAAATGGCGTCACGCGGCATCGACCTCGTCTACGGCGGCGGGCGGCT
>JAJJPO010000022.1:0-6810 GCA_032907585.1 Sphingomonas sp.
AGATCATCGAGCTTCGCCCGGCCCTGGTTCCTCTGCCCCTTTCGGGTGAGGAAGCGCTGTTCAAGACGCTTTCCGGGGTTTCCGCGCAGGTAGCGGCCCGTGCCGGGGACGGCTGTTTCAGGGAGTCAGCGCTGTTCACGCACCGCGGCCTGTCGGGTCCCGCGATCCTCCAGATTTCCTCCTACTGGCGCCACGGGCAGCCCGTCTCGATCGATTTCCTGCCGGACATGCCCGCCGGCTGGGCCAGGGACGCCAAGCGCTCGCAGCCGCGCTCGACCATTCGGCGGCTGCTGTCGCACCAGCTTCCCGCCCGGTTGGCCGAGACGCTCGCCGACCAGCTCGGGCTTGAAGGCGATCTCGCCAACATCGCGGACCGCTCCCTGGAGGCCGCCAAGGCAAGGCTTCATGACTGGCAGTTCCGGCCGAACGGAACCGAGGGCTTCGCCAAGGCCGAAGTCACGATCGGCGGCATAAGCACCGCCGATTTATCGTCCAAGACCATGGAATCGAGATGACTTCCCGGGCTTTATGCCATCGGCGAGGCCGTCGACGTGACCGGATGGCTTGGCGGCTATAATTTCCAGTGGGCCTGGGCCAGCGCCAACGCCGCGGCGCTGGCGCTGTAGCGGCGCCACGCGGTTACCGGCCAGGCTCCCGTCATTCTTTCCCCGGGTCTTCCTTAGGCGGGCCCGCTGCTTCCGTCCGGTCGCGGTACAAGGCTGCCCTTGCCAGCAACATGAGGGTCACCGGCGTCGTCAGCGTCACGAAGATGATGATGAGAAGCTCGTGCACAAGCGGCCTTGATTGCAGTGTCGAGAAGCATGCAATCGAGCCCAGCACGATGAACAGGGTCCCGAAGGAAGTGCCCAGCGTCGGCGCATGGACCCGCTCGTAGAAGCTTTTCAGCCTGAGCAGCCCGACCGAGCCGATAAGGGTGATCCCGGCGCCGACGAGCAGCAGGAGGCCGACCAGCGCCGCCGCCCAGGCGGGAAGTTCAGGAGCCTCGATCATTCGATCACCTCGCCTCGCATCAGGAACTTGGCGAGTGCCACCGTTCCAACGAACCCAAGCAGCGCGATGATGAGTGCCGCCTCGAAATAGAGGGTGCGCCCGGTCTGGACGCCGAAGGTCAGGAGGAGCAGCATCGCGTTCACATAGAAAGTGTCGAGGCCGAGCACCCGGTCCTGGGCCCGCGGTCCGAGGAGAATGCGATAGGCCGCGCAGCCCATGGCGAGCCCGATCATGACCTGCGAGGCGGTAATCGCCCAGGCGAGCATCACGGTCGTCATGAACCGAACACCTCCATCAGCAGCGCCTCGTAGCGCCCCTTGATGAGGCGCACCCACTGCTCGTCGTCAATCAGGTCGAGGACGTGGATGACCAGCATCCCGCTCCCGCGATCGAGCTGGACCCAGATGGTCCCGGGCGTCGCCGTTATGATGCAGGCGAGCGCTGCAAGGCCATGGTGGTTGCGCATCGCAAGCTCGATCCGGACAAAGCCGGACACCCGGCTCGCCTGCGGGAAGAGGATGATCCTGGCCACCGCGATGTTGGAGCGCATGATGTCGAAGGCGACGATGCCGGTGAGCCTGGCGAGGGCCCGCCAGGAGTGGATCCGCGGCTTCTCGGGGCGAAGCGCCACCATGCCGTAGGTCGCGACAATGGCGACAAGGGCACCCATCAGCAGGTGCCCGGGCGAGAGGGACTGGTTCAGCAGCAGCCAGATCGCCAGGAGCGCCAGCGCCAGCACCGGGTGGGGGATCCAGCGGCTCGTCATCGGCTGGTCCCTGGCCTCGCGATGGGGGGTGCGAGAACGGACTGGATATAGCCCTGGCGGCTGGCGAGCGATCGGCCGGTCTGCTCCATGTAGCGCATGGTCGGGCCGGCGAAGACCATCAACCCGAGGCAGATGGCGAGCAGCAGCCCGACGGGCGCCGCTTCGCTCAGGCGCAGCACTGGCTGGGGCCTTTCCGACGGCGTCCAGATGAAATCTATCCCGGCCCGGGTTGTCGCGATGAGGGTCGCAAGACCCGAGATGATGATGAGGGCGATGAGCCACCAGATCGGCGCAGCAATTTCCTCCTGGAGATTGATGAGCCCGTCGACGATCGCGAACTTGGCGATAAAGCCCGAGAGCGGTGGGAGACCGGAGAGGAGAAGGGCGCAAAAGGCGAAGGCCCCGCCAAGAAGTGCCAGGGTGGCCGGGATGACGATGCCGATCTCATTTTCCTCGTCCGGCCCGGGCGCGCCCGTATATTCGTCCTCGAAAACCGGCTCGCGAACCTGGCCGCTCGTGTCCTTGACCTGCCGCTCGACCAGCTCGATCAGAAGGTAGAAGGCGCTGATCCCCAGCGTCGAGCTCACCAGATAGAACAATACCCCGGCAATGACGGCGCCCTGGCCTGCACCGATCGAGGCCAGCAGCGTTCCGGACGAAATGATGATGCAATAGCCCGCGATCCGCGAAAGCGTCTGCGATGCGAGCACGCCGATAGTGCCAAAGGCGATCGTCGCCATGCCGCCGTAGAGTAGCCACTCTTCCCCGAAATTGTTGGTCCAGCCTTCGCCGCCGGCGAACAGCAGGAGATAGACCCTGAGCAGCGCGTAGATGCCGACCTTGCTGAGGACCGCGAACAGCGCCGCGACCGGCGGGATCGCCGCTGCATAGGTTTTCGGAAGCCAGAAACCGAGCGGCCACATGCCGGCCTTGACCAGGAATGCGATGCCAAGGATCGCCATTCCGCTCTGGAGCAGCGCGAGATCCGGCCCCCTCACGGTTTCGATGTAGGTTGCAAGGTCCGCCATGTTGAGCGTTCCGGTGATCCCGTAGATGAGACCGACACCGATCAGGAAAAGCAGCGAGGTCGCTGTGTTGATCGAGACATAGTGGAGCCCCGCCTTCACTCGCACGGTCCCCGATCCCTGCAGGACCAGCCCATAGGAAGCTGCCAGAAGTATCTCGAAGAAGACGAACAGGTTGAAGATGTCGCCGGTGAGAAAGGCGCCGTTGAGCCCCATCAGCTGGAGCAGGAACAATGCGTGGAAGCGCGGTCCGACCCGGTCCCAGCGGGCAAGCGAATAGGTCAGCGAGGTGAAGCCGAGGATGCTCGTCAGCATCAGCATCAGCGCCGACAGCCAGTCGATGACGAGGACGATGCCGTAAGGCGCCGGCCAGTTTCCGATGGCGTAGGCCCGCGTCACCGGGTCGCCGCCGAAGCCGGCCGCGGCCGAGCCCTGCAGCAGCAGGAAGGATATGACGAGCAGGCCGACGACGGTCACGAAGCTGGTGACCACCTTCAGAAGGTGCCGCTGCTCGTCGAACAGCAGCATGATCGCGGCGCCTACCAGCGGCAGGACGACAGGCATGACAATCAGATGGTCGGTCCAATCGCTCACTGCCTTTCCTCCCCGTCGACATGGTCGGTGCCGGTAAGGCCGCGCGATGCGAGCAGCACGACCAGCAGCAGGGCGGTCATTGCAAAGGAGATGACGATTGCCGTCAGGACCAGTGCCTGGGGAAGCGGATCGGCATATTGGGCCGGGTCGGCCTTGACCCCCTTCTCAACGATCGCGGGGGCATCGACCCGGAGCCTGCCCATGGCGTGGATGAACAGGTTGACCGCGTAGGAAATGAGCGAGAGGCCAATGATGACCTGGAAGGTGCGCGGCCTCAGGATCAGCCAGACTCCGGAGGCGGTGAGGACGCCGATGCCAAGGGCGAGCACGATCTCCATCAGGCAGCGCCCTCTTCTGTCGCGGGGTTCCGGCGGGCGATGGGGGTCCGTATCGACTGGTGGGCAAGCGCGATGAGGACGAGTGCAGTCGCGCCGACGACCAGCAGGAATACGCCAAGGTCGAAGGCGAGAGCGCTCGCAACCGGGATCTTGCCGAAAATCGGGAGGTCGAGGTAGCGGAACCAGGAGGTGAGGAAAGGATAGCCCGCCAGCCAGGCCGCTGCGCCGGTCGCGGCCGCGACGAGCAGGCCAAGCCCGATCCACCGGATCGGGCGGATCCGCAGGCGGGCCTCCACCTCGCGCGTTCCCGAGGCCATATATTGGAGGATCAGCGCAATCGTAAGGGTGATCCCGGCAGCAAAGCCGCCCCCGGGCATGTCATGGCCCCTGATCCAAAGATAGACGGCGAATACCAGCACGACCGGGAAGAGCCATTGCATGATGATGGCTGGAACGAACAGATAATCGGCCAGCGTATCGCCGACCTCGCGCCCTTCCCTCGCCCTGTCGGACGCGTTCTGGAGACGCTGCTGGAGCGGCGTGCGGACACTCTCCGCAGCTGGCCGGAACCGCCGCAGCAGCGAGAAGATGGTAAGGCCGACGATTGCCAGCACGGTGATCTCGCCGAGCGTGTCGAGCGCCCGGAAATCGACCAGGATCACGTTGACGACATTGGTTCCTCCGCCTTCCGGATAGGCGCGTTCGACGAAATAGCCGGAGATCTTTCCGGGCGGCGGGCGGGTCATCACCGCATAGGAGATGAGCGTCATTCCGATCCCGGCGGCGGCCGCGATCGCAAGGTCGAGTGAGCGGCGCGTGACGACGCTCATGGGCTTCCTGTCTTCCGGCCAAACCTCCTCGAGCCGCTTGGGAAGCCACCTGAGGCCGAGCAGCAGGAGCACGGTGGTCACCGTCTCGACGAGGAGCTGGGTGACGGCAAGGTCAGGCGCCGAGAGCCATACGAAGCTGATGCAGCTCACGAGGCCGGCGCCGGCCATCAGGATGAGTGCCGCCAGCCGGTGATACTTGGCCTGCCAGGCGGCGCTCAGCGCGCAGGCCGCACCGACGATCCAGATGACCCCGAAGCCCGGGTCGATGATGGTCCCGGGCGCATCGCCAAGCTCATATCCGTAGCGAAGAAATGGCAGCACCCCGGCAATGCAGGCGAAGAGGACGAGAAGCCTGAGCTGGGGCTGGAGCCGCAAGGTCCCGAGCAGGCGCTCGAGGAAGCGCGCTGCCGAGATGAGCAGGGTAAGGACAATCTCGAAAATCCTGCGCCCCTTCAGCCGGCTGATGAGCGGCGCAGATGCCATGGCATTGAGCTTCCACCGGAATTTCAGATAGCCCAATGTGCCGAGCAGGAGTGCAGCGAAGCTCAGCAGCAACGGCTGGCTGAACCCGTGCCACACGGCGAGGCTGTAGTCGGGCGTCTGCTCGCCCAGCACCGAGCGGACCGCGAAATGGAGGAACGGGCCGATCGTCATTGCCGGGAACATGCCGATGAGGAGGCAGGCAATGACGAGGACCTCGATCGGCCGCCGCATCCAGGTCGGGGCCTCCCGCGGTTCGCGGGGAAGTGCCTCGGGGGGCGGGCCAAAGAAGCTCTGGTGGATGAACCTCAGCGAATATAGGACGCTGAACGCGAGCGCGATGGTCGCAACGCCCGGAAGCAGCTGGTCGGTGATGGTGCCGCTTCGTTCCTGGAGCGCTTCGGCGAGAAACATTTCCTTTGAAAGAAAGCCGTTGAGCAGCGGGACGCCGGCCATCGCCGCCGCGGCCACCATCGCGAGCGTCGCGGTGATCGGCATGTAGCGGTAAAGGCCGCTGAGACGCCTCAAGTCGCGGGTCCCGGTCTCGTGGTCGATGATCCCCGCGGCCATGAAAAGCGATGCCTTGAAGGTCGCATGGTTCACCGTGTGGAAGATGGCGGCGACCGCGGCGAGCGGGCTGCTCAGCCCGAGCAGCAGGGTGATGAGCCCGAGGTGGCTGATAGTGGAATAGGCAAGCAGGCCCTTGAGGTCCTGCTGGAACATCGCCGCCCAGGCGCCGATGACCAGTGTCGCAAGCCCGACCGAGGAGACGGTGAAATACCAGGCCTCGGTGCCGGCAAGAACGGGCCAGAGGCGGACCAGGACGAAGATCCCCGCCTTCACCATGGTCGCCGAATGGAGATAGGCGGAGACCGGGGTCGGTGCGGCCATGGCGTGCGGCAGCCAGAAGTGGAAGGGGAACTGGGCGCTCTTGGTGAAGGAGCCGAGAAGGACGAGGACCAGCGCCGGGGTGTAGAGACTGCTCGAGCGTATGAGTTCGCCGGAGGCAAGGACCCGGTCGAGGTCGTAGCTCCCGACGATCTTCCCGATGAGCAGGACGCCGACAAGCAGGCAGACGCCGCCTGCGGCGGTGACGACGAGCGCCATCCGGGCAGAGTCCCGCGCCCGCTCGTTATGATGCCAATAGCCGATCAGCAGGAAGGAGAAGAGGCTCGTCAGTTCCCAGAAGAAGGCAAGCTGGACGAGGTTGCCGGACACCACCAGCCCGAGCATCGAGCCCATGAAAGCGAGGAAGAAGGAAAAAAAGCGGGGGACCGGGTCTTCCGGCGACATGTAGTAGCGAGCGTAGATGACGACCAGGAAACCGATCGCGAGCACGAGGAAGGCGAACAGCCAGGCAAGCCCGTCCAGCCGGACCATGAGGTTGAGGCCGAGCGAGGGCAGCCACTGGATCTCGCCCCGCACGACACCGCCGCCGGCAGTGGCGATATAAAGCTGGATGGCCAGCATTACTCCCGCGAGCGCGACGGAACCGGCAAGGATCGCGGCCGCGTTCCGGGCCCTGGTTGGCAAGAACGCGGCAAGGATGCTTCCCACGAAAGGAAGCGACAACATGATCCACAACAGGCCGCCGCTGGTTACTATGTCCGGTCTCCCCTGCCAACGCCGCGGCCGCTGGCCTCTTCGTTCAAGGGGACAGGGCACGGCATGCCGGTCTCGCTAACCGCGCATCACCGACCCGTCGACCCCCGTTTTTCCCGGGCTAGTCCCTCGCATCTTCCCCGGCCAGCGGAACCACCAGCAGA
>JAJJPO010000023.1:0-28747 GCA_032907585.1 Sphingomonas sp.
GATCGTATCATTGGTCCCCGGGGCTCCCAGTCGGCCCCCCCAGAGGCAATGGAAGGTATCAAGTTCACTGTCGGCCGCCTCAGCGGCCGGGCCAAGGAACATAAGGCCGGCGAACAAGATGGCCAGCTTGCGCATAGATGCCTCCCCGCGGTGCTCGGCACTAGACACTCTTAGTCCGGCCTGCCGCCAAGATATAGCGCCCGTCCGGGACCCACCCTCAGCCTGCAGGGGCGGGCAGTGGTCCCCGTCGAGCGCCTCCTGCTGGTAGCGAAAGGCCGAGCGCGCCGGCGGCGGCAGCCGCCCGTCGCTTGCGCCTGGCGAGCTTTTTCAGGCGGGATGCAATGGCCTTTGCTTTGGCGAAGATCTCGCCATCGAGTTCCTCGAATTCTTGATCCGACGAGTAGAACGCAAATCCGCCGGGCACGCGCACTGCGACCCCGACGACCCTTTGATCGAATTCAACTGCAAATCTTTGCATGGACAATGTCCTCATCTCCCGGCGAGCGGGCTGCCGATCCCCGGCTGCCATGCGAGGCGCCGGTGCGCCGCCCACTTCTCGTCCTTTGCTGATGTTAAGCTTTGCTTGCCCGCCTGGGCGGCAAGCGCTCGAAAAACTGCCCCGGACGCGCTGCCATGACCCTGGGCGCGCGCCAGGGGCCTAGGCCCGTGCGGTGCTGCTCCCGGGATGGACCTGCGGTCGTCCCGGCCTCATCTGCTTCGACATGCCTTCAACATGGCCAGCCCGCACGCAGGATCAAGGGCATGCGACAATTCTCGGGCGGCCCAGGGAAGAGCGGCTCGCATTTCAGGGGCCGGGTTGGCCGAGGAGGATATCCTTCAGGACGATCGCATTGTTATGGCGCTCGTCCCTTGCACCATAAACCAATGTCAGCTTCCCGGCTTGCGCAAGGCGGCGCAACCTGTCCAGGGCTTCTTGCTGTCCTGCCAGCTGCGCCCGGTATCGCCTGCGAAACTGGCACCAGCGCTTGGGGTCATGGCCGAACCATCGTCGCAACTCTGCGCCCGGCGCAATTTCGCGAAACCAACCGTCGAGTTGTGCGTCCTTTTTGGCCACGCCTCGCGGCCAGAGCGCGTCGACGAGGACCCGCTTGCCGTCCTCGGCGGCGGGCTCTTCATAAATCCGCTTGGTAGCGATGTTACCCGCGGGAGGTGACCTGGTCATTGCCCGGCCATTTCGGGCTGGAGCGGGCCGTTGGTTCGTTCGACCAGGCGCTCAAGCTCGACCTCTGCGAGCAGCCCCTCAAGATCCCGGTTGATGACAACTGCAGCCATCTTCCTCCCTGCCTTGAAAAAGCTGAGTGTGCAATCTTCGCGCTCGATTGATCCGTCGACTTCCAGTTTATCCCATCCCTGGGAGTGGCCGACATAGGCGAGGGCCAGACCATGCTGCTCGGTCCAGAAGAAGGGCACGGCGTCAAAAGGCTCGCCCATGCCCAGCATGTTGCGCGCCGCCGTCTGGCCCTGGCGCTCGGCTACCGCGAAATGCTCGATCCGGATCGTCTCGCCGCTGTGCGGATCCGGCCAACGCGCAATGTCGCCGGCGGCATAGACGTCGCTGGCGCTGGTCTGGAGGAACTGGTCGACCATGACCCCGTCATCAGTTTCCAGCCCGGCATCCTCGGCCAGCGAGATTGCGGGACGAGCGCCGACTCCAATGACGACGAGTCCGGCTTCGATCCGGGAGCCGTCGTCCAGCAAAACGGCGCTCTCATCGATTCCGGTGACCGCTCGCTCCATGTGAAATTTGACGTCATGACGCTCGTGAAGTTTGCGGATGTGAGAGCCGAGCTCCGGGCCGAGCAGCCCGGCCATCGGAATCGCCTCGCGGCCAATAACCGTGACATCCAGACCCCGGGTCCGGAGCGACGAGGCAACCTCTAGCCCGATGAAGCCGGAGCCGATCACCACCGCCTTCCGGGCTTTTATGGCCGCAGCTGCAAGCGCCCGGCTGTCAACCAGCGTCCTCAGGTAATGGACATGGGGAAGATCAGTACCGGGAACCTCGAGCCTGACCGGGATCGCGCCCGTGGCCAGTAGCAGGGCGCCATAGCCATGGCTCGAGCCATCCTCCAGGATTACTTGGCGTGAGGCAGTGTCAATTCGACTCACCCTCGAGCCCAGCCGGACGGATATCCGGTGGCTTTCGTAAAAGTCCGGCGTTCGAAGCAGCGTCCATTCCTCGGGCGCCTTTCCTGCAAGATAGTCCTTGGAAAGATTGGGGCGGTCGCAGGGAAGCTCGGTATCCGCGCTGAAGATGGTGACTGGTCCCTCATAGCCCTCGCGGCGAAGGGTTTCCGCGGCCGCGTTTCCGGCAGCTCCGCCGCCAACGATGACGACTGAACCGGGCTCGCGGCGGACAGGGCGGGCAATCGGCGCATGGGGAGCTAACCGGGCGCCAACGACCGCCAGCTCGCCCTTGATCTCGACGCGCCAGCAGGGAAGCGGATCGAGTGCCGGAGCACGCAGCGGCTGCCCGGTCCGAAGGTCGAAGCAGGCATGGTGCCAGGGGCATCTCACCGTGTCGCCGACCAGCAGGCCTTCCGCGATCGGGCCGCCATAATGCGTGCAGGCTGCGCCGATCGCGAAATATTCAGTGCCGCGCCGCACGAGAAGCACCGCCTCGTCGCCGACGTGCCCGCTCAACATTTCTCCGTCCTTTAGGCCGGAGATACTCACCCCGGCTGCAAGGTCAGGCCCGAGGGGATCTTGAGTGGCGCTGCTCATCTGGCTCTCCGCAATTTTCTGCGGGGCAAAGGCCGCCTTAGCGAGCGACTTTCAGCACGGCCTTCATCCCTGGATGGTAAATACAGTAGATGTTGATCGAGCCGGCATGCCGGACCCTGATCGTTGCGCTCGTGCCGGGGGCAAGGTCAATGTTGAAGCTCTTGTCCCTGGCCGTCGCCGTGTGCTTGACCATGTCCCTGTTGATCCACCGGATGCTGTCACCGACCTTCACACCGGTAGGCAATTGACCGAATTTCATCTTGTCGATGATCACGGTGTGAACTCGGGGGGCGGCAAGCGCCGCCGGGGCCGGCAACAGGACAAGCGCAGCTATCGCTGCAGCCGGCACCCAGGCTCGCCAGTAGCTCATGGCAGGCTCTTGGCGAGCGCCTCGGCATGCTTCTGGTGCTCTTCGAACAAGGCGAGTCCACTGGTGAGAAGCGACTTCAGCTCGGCATTCTGGGCCGAGGGAATAAGCGTTCCCTGGAGCGCCTGGTTGACGGTACGATGATAGGCGATCTCATTGCCGACATAGGCGCGATCGAAGTCGGCGCCTTCAAGCTTCTGAAGTTCCAATGCGGACTTGGCCGACTGGGCGGAAAGAGCCTCGCTGGTGGCATTGGGTTGCGGCGTCACGCCCAGCTTCTTCACGAGATCGAGCGCCTTTTCATTTACCGCAGCATGATCGCGCACCATCGTCTCGGCGAAGGCGCGGACGGCGCCGTTCTTCGACTTGGTCAGCGCAAGCTTGCCCGCCTCGAGGTCCAGCTGGCCGGCAGTGTAGGCGATGTGCGCAATCTGGGCATCGCTCGGCCCCTGCGGTTCAGCCGCTGCCACCGGCCAACTGATCATCAGCAGTGCGGTTGCGCAGCCGAGCGACAATTTACTCATCATGACGATTTCCTCCTTTTCTGGGGTTTCCCGGTAACTTTGATGCCGGCGCGACCCGCGAGGTTCCCGCCAGGGAATTTCGGCCGTGGACCATGGTGATGGGCGATCTTGTCGCCGGGCTGGGTTCAGGAAAGTCGAAATCGTCGGCAGGTTGACACGCCTCACGGCCGGTCCCACCTTAAGGTCATGCATTGCGGAGCAATCTTCAGGCGATTTCTGGCCCATTCGGGACAGCTGCTCGCGGGCGTTTAGCCCCAGGCCCTGGCGGCATCGGCCGGGCGGGTCTGGGGGATCCAGTCGAAAATGCAATTGACCTCCTGATGGGAGGTATCGCGTGCGCGAGTGCACGCCCAACCCGCATGGTGAATTCCCAATGGTAAAGACAGCGCGCAAATCGGGGGCCAAACCGCCGATCCATATTTCCGAAACGGATTACGACCTCATTTCGAACCACGCGCTTCGTCTCGAGGCGAAGGCCCCGCAGGTCGCCAAGATGCTCCTCGACGAGATGGACCGGGCCTATGTCCATCCTGCTGGCCAACTGCCCAAGGGCGTTGTGACGCTCGGATCGACCGTTACCTTTGCCGACGAGGAAGTCGGCAAGGAGCGCCGCGTACGGATCGTCCTTCCAGGCGAGGCGGACATCGAAAATGGCTCGCTTTCGATCCTCTCCCAGGTTGGAGCCGGGCTAATCGGCCTCAAGGCTGGCCAGTCAATCAACTGGCCCTGCCCGGACGGGCGGCCACGGACCCTTCAGGTGATCAGCGTCGAACCGCCCGTGGAGGCGACCGAACCAGCCGGGATTCCGAAGGCGGGGTGAGCTTGCCGGGAACCTTCGGCTGAATGCGCCATCCAATGGCGTGACACGAAGCTGGAGGTGCCCGTGGAATTTCTCGAACGTGACTTTTCGGAGCGAGTTGACGGTCCGCTCGACAGTGGCGAATGCGGCCGCCCGCAAGGGATGGTCGAGGAGGCGGTGCGCGCGCTGATCGCCGCAACCGGTGATGATCCTTTTCGGGAGGGGCTGCGTGATACGCCTGCCCGTGTTGCACGGGCCTATGGCGAATGGTTTTCTGGCTATGCCGTTGATCCCGCCGCTCTGCTGAGCTGCTTCTTTAGCGAGACCGAGGACTATGACGAGACGATACTGCTTCGTGACATCCCGTTCGTCTCGACCTGCGAGCATCACATGGCACCGATCACCGGCAGGGCGCATGTAGCCTATCGTCCCAATGAGCGGGTTGTCGGGATTTCCAAGCTCTCTCGGCTCGTCGAAGCCTATGCCCGCCGGCTGCAGTTGCAGGAACGTTTCACGCGCCAGGTAGCCCAGACTATCGACGAGGTCCTGAAACCAAAGGGCGTCGCCGTCGTCGTTGAAGCCAGCCACGGCTGTATGTCGACACGGGGCGTCAACCAGCACGGTGTATCGATGGTCACCAATTGCTGGCTGGGCGATTTCAAGGAAGAGGCCGAGCTTCGCCGCGAGCTGATGAACTCGATCCGCGGCTGCACGGGGCAGCTCTAAAGGAGACACCGAGGTGAACGCGCAGGCAAGACTGGGCTATGAAGCAATGGATGACCTGGAGCTCGCCCGGAGGCTCGAGGCCAGGGATCCCGAGGCGGTTCGCCTGGTCACGATGCGCAACAACCAGCGGATGTTCCGGACAGCCTGGAGCATATTGAAGCACCGGGCCGACGCAGAAGACGCCGTCCAGAGCGCCTATCTCCGGGCATTTACGGCAATCGGGTCATTTGAAGGCCGTTCCTCTCTTTCGACCTGGCTCACCCGCATCGTCATCAACGAGGCGCTCGGCCGGCAGCGTGCCGCGAACCGCAGAAGGGCGCAGCTCGACGAAAATTCCGTCATACAACTCCAGGACTATCGGGAAATGCTCATGCGCGGATCCACCAGCGGAACCTCGCCGGAAACCGAACTTGCAAGGGTCCAGGTGCGCCGGATGCTAGAGGAAGCCATTTCGGCACTGTCCACGGACTTTCGCATGGTCTTCGTTCTTCGCGAGGTTGAAGGCCTCTCGGTCGAGGACACGGCGGAAGCGCTCAATCTAAAGGCGGCCACGGTGAAGACGCGCCATCTACGTGCCCGCCGCCGCCTGCAGCAGGCGCTCGCCCCTGAGCTGCAGGCGGCTCTTGCAGACTCCTTTGCCTTTGCCGGCGGGGACTGCGAGGCCCTGACACAGAGGGTTATCCAAGCCTGGTGCAACGGCGCATAAGGCGTCCAGGGACGGTTCACCCCGGGAAGCGATCCTCTAGGAATCGGATGACTGATTGCGCCGCCCATTTTTGCGGCAGGCAAGGCTTATGCCTTGTCTATCAGCACGTCCTTCCGGCCAGCCATAGCTTCGTCCAGGCTGATCGGGCCGGGGCCGGCGAACACCAGGTAAAGGAAGACGAAGCAGTAAAGGATCGCAGCGTCGCCGCCGTTGTTCACCGGAAAGAAGTTCTGTGGGGCGTGGGCGTACCAATAGGCAACCGCCATCGTGCCCGATGCGATGAATGCAGCGGGACGGGTAAACAGCCCGATGGCGATAAGGGCCCCGGCGATCAGCTCGACGATGCCGGCGATCGCGCCGGGGTTGTCCAGTGCCCAGCCCGATCCGGCCGCCTGGCCAGCCGGGAAGCTGAGGAACTTCTGTGTCCCGTGTTCAATGAAGATCAGCCCGGTCACGATCCGCAGGATGCTGAGCATGTTCGGCGAATATTGGGTCAGGCGGTCAAACATCGTCGCGGCCTTTCCTTGCGCTCTGGTTGTCCGGGAGCGCTATCGACGGAGGGTCGCTGGCAGGAAAAGTCTGTTCCAGCGCCTCGTCGAGCAATCGCTCGCGGTGCCTGATCCAGTCGGCGTCAGGCCGCTGCTCTGGCGCGCCGGTTGTCGTTGGCTGGAGTCCCGGCGTCAAGGTGCACTTCGCTGGGGCAGTGCATAAGCGATGAGCTCGTCACCAATTGGGGTTTCCATGAAATGATGGCCGCCGGCCATAATCAGCACATATTGGCGTCCGTTTGCTTCATAGGTCATCGGCGTTGCCTGTCCTCCGGCTGGGAGCACATCATGCCACAGCGACTTTCCGGTGCGAAGGTCGATTGCCCGCATCAGGTTGTCGGTCGCCGCCGAGATGAAGATGAGGCCGCTCGCGGTAACGACAGCTCCGCCGTTATTGGGCGTCCCGATCTCGAATGGGAGGCCGGACGGGAGACCAAACGGACCGTTGCGGCGCGCGGTGCCATATGGGCGGTCCCAAATCGTCCGGCCCGTTCGAAGGTCAATTGCTCTGAGACCGCCATATGGAGGCTGCTTGCAGAGCAGGCCGGTGAATGGCATCCGCCAACCAGCGTTCACGTCGACTGCAAAGGGCGAGCCCCATTGCGGGTCGCCGGCGCCTTCCGCGCCGTGGCCCAACGATCCGCCACGGGCGGCGCTGCGCGGTGCCCAGCCTTTTTCATCGGCGACCTTGCGCGGTACCAGCCGTACGTAATTGGGCATGTCATTATAGTTGGCGACGATGATGCCGCGCAGCGGGTCCACGGCGACGCCGCCCCAGTCGGTGCCGCCATTATATCCGGGATATTGCACCGTGTGGCGATCGGCCCGAGGGGGCGTGTACATTCCCTCGTAGGCCGCCCTGCGGAACTGAATCCGGCAGATCATCTGGTCGATCGGCGACATTCCCCACATGTCCCGCTCGCTTAGTGGCGGAGGGGCGAGCGTGTGATAGGTCGAGAAAGGCTGAGTGGCCGTTCTCTGCTCAGGCTCGACGCCACCTTGCGGGACCCGCCGCTCCTGTACGGGGAACAGCGGCCGGCCAGTGCGCCGGTCCAGGATGTAGATGTCCCCCTGCTTGCTAGGCAGGACGAGCGCTGGAACGGTGCCGGTGCCGAGAGGGAAATCGACCAGGCTCGCTTGGCCGCCGAAGTCATAATCCCAGACATCCTTGTGAACCGCCTGGAAATTCCAGCGCGGCTTTCCAGTCGTGACATCGAGCGCGACCAGCGAGGTCGCGAACCGGTTTTCCGGCGCGCTTCTCGTCGAGCTGTAATAGTCGACCGCGGAATTGCCCATCGGCAGATAAACGAGACCAAGCTGCTCGTCGCCGCTGGCGATGGTCCACATGTTGGGTGTCCCGCGGGCATAGGATTGCCCGGGAGGCGGACCCTTGGCCCAGTCAGGATGAACCATGTCCCAGGCCCAGCGAAGCTCGCCGGTGATGGCGTCATAACCCTGGATCACGCCCGAGGGCGCGTTTCGCATCTGGCCGTCGAGCACCTGGTGGCCGGTCACGACGACGCCACGGACGATGGTCGGAGGCGAGGTGATTGACACCATTCCGGGGTAGACCTCGCCCATTCCAACCTTGATGTCGACCTGGCCCCTGGCGCCAAAGTCGGTGCAGGGCCGGCCGTTCCGGGCATCGACCGCGATCAGGCGCCCATCGAGCGTTCCCTCGATGATCCTGGCGGCGCAGGGACCGTCCGGGTCAGCACCGGGGGGGGCGAAATAGGCAACGCCCCGGCAGGCAGCCGTGTAGGGGATCCATTCATCGGCGACGCGAGGGTCGAAGCGCCAGCGCTCCTTGCCGGTCGCAGGGTCGAGCGAGATGATGATGCCCTTGGCGGAGCAGAGATAAATGCTGTCACCAACCTTCAGCGGCGTGGTTTCAGCGCCATAATTGTCTTTCGAACCCGACGCGCCTTCTGCCGGAAGGTCGCCGGTATGATAGACCCATGCCCGCTCGAGGCTGTCAACGTTTTCGGGCGTGATCTGCGCGAGAGGCGAAAAGCGGCGGGCGCTGTATGTGCCGCCATAGGCGGGCCAGTCGGCGCCGACGGGTGCCAGTGACGGGTCGGCCATCGCCCGCGCAAGAAGCGGGGGCATGCCGCGGCCGTCCCGTTGAAGCTGGCCCGGGGCGGCGAGAATCCCTGCGAGTAGCAGCACGATCAAGCCAGCGCAGGCCGCGAGGGCCTTCCCCCAGCTCCAGCGCTGCGGAGCGAGGAGGGGAAGAACGAGGAGGGCAAGCAAGGCAAGGACTGCCGGACCGACCACTCTTGGGACCAGCGGCCAGGGATCAAGGCCTACTTCCCACAATGCCCAGGCGATCGTCAGCGCGAAGATGGCGAGATAGACATAGGCGCCAAGCGCCCTTCCCTGGATGAGAAGGACGCCCGAGACCAGGAGGCCGATCCCTGCAAGCAGGTAGTAGATCGAGCCCCCGAGGATGGCGAGCCAGGCACCGCCCAGGGCGAGCGCCAGTCCGACGAGGGCCAGCAGTGCGCCAAGGATCAGTACAAGCAGCGAACGAGACGTTCCGAAACGACGCCCGGATTCTGCCATTTGGGGACTCCCTTCAAAAACGCTTGCAAGGCTTACCCACCCGGCCCCCCGTCTCTTGACGTCGAGGTATCTACGGAACCAGCCGAATGGGCCGGGGTTCCAAATTCTGCCCGAGACCCAATCTCCAATATTGGCATAATGGCGCAAAAAGGCCGGAGCAAGCGGGCCGGTGGGATACATGGCCGCAAGCGTCGAACGAAAGTCGGACGGAAAAAGAGGTTCAAATGAAGCGGTTACCAGCAGTTTTCATCGGCCATGGAAGTCCGATGAACACGCTCGAGACCAATGGCTACACCAGCGCGTGGCGAGCCCTTGGACAGCAGCTTCCGCGCCCGCGTGCGCTGCTGGTAATCTCGGCCCACTGGTATTTCGGTGCAACGGCGGTCACCGCGATGGCCAGGCCCCGGACGATCCATGATTTCTACGGCTTCCCGCAGCAATTGTTCGATTTTGACTATCCGGCGCCCGGGGCGCCGGATCTTGCCGACGAAATTGCCGAGGTCGTGAAGCCGGACTGGGTCGGGCTCGACAGGGATCAGTGGGGGCTCGACCATGGGACCTGGTCCGTACTCGCCCATATCTACCCGCAAGCAGATATCCCCGTCGTCCAGCTGTCGATCAATGCGCTTCGGCCGCTGGACTATCATCTTGAGCTTGCCGCGAGGCTTGCGCCCCTTCGCGAACGGGGGGTCATGGTCCTTGGGAGCGGTAACGTTGTGCATAACCTGAGGCGGCTTCAATGGGACCAGCCCGACGCTTCCTTCGACTGGGCAGAAAGGTTTGACGATGCCGCGGCCGAGCAACTCGCGCGGGAGCCGGGCGACATACTGGGATTGCTCGAACACCCTGACTATCGCAGCGCCGTGCCCACTCCAGACCATTTCATACCGCTGCTCTATCTTGCCGGCCTTGCTGCGGAAGAGGGCGAGTCCCTGGAACCGCTGGTCCGGGGCTACGCGATGGGCTCCATATCAATGACCTGCTACGGCCTCGGGACCCGGCACATAATCCATCGAGAGGGCGACGGCGCCGCGACCATCCCCGGGGATCTCCCACCTGACCAGACCAATATCTGAGCCTGCTGCCTGGATCTTTCGGCCGTGTCGGCCAGCTCCCGCCGTCGTCCGCGCTTCTAGTCGCTCAGCCAGGGTTCGCTGAACTGGCCGTGCCTGGCTCCCTTCATCACCCGGGAGAATTCGGCGCCGTCCATGTGGACGAGTGATTTATGGTCGCCGGCCTCGAAGTAAATGTCCGGCTGTTCCTCGAGGGCATCGTCGACGATGGTCGCGACATCATAACCGACTGGCGGTACGGCGCCGACGGCGCAATCGGTGAAGACCGTCCCGACCTCGTCTTCCCCTGCGAGGCGCGGCTTGCGGCCGATCTCGCTTCGAAGTTCGTTGAGTTCGACCTTGCGGTCGGACGGGATGACGGCGAGGAGGTGCTCGTCGTCCGCGGTGTCGAGCAGCACCGCCTTGGCGATCTGTTCGGCGGGAATGTCGCAGCTGCGGGCATTCTCGAGGGCGGATTGGGTCGGAGTATGGACGATTACGTCATATTCCGCCTTCGACTCGTCGAGAAAGTTGCGAAGCCGGGGTGCGATGGACATGGAAGTTGCTCCTTTCGCTGCTTGACGCGTGCAGCGGTCCCCGGTCCCGGTCCGTCCAAGTCGCAGCCTGGGCGAAAATCTTCCGACGCCGCTGCCATTTTGCCGAACGCCCGGACGCCCCTGCCGTTCCTTTTCTCAGCCCAGGCTGCGACCAATGAGCTCTTTCATGATTTCGCTCGTGCCGCCGTAAATTCGGGCGACTCTTGCGTCTCGCCATAGCCGGGCAATCGGATATTCGTTCATGTAGCCTGCGCCGCCGTGGAGCTGCAGCGCGGTATCACAGGCTTCCCACTGCATCTCGCTGTGCCAGAGCTTTGCCGCGCTCGCCTCGGCAGGGTTAAGCTGCCCTGTCACGTGCCGCCCGATCGCCCAGTCGAGATGGGCCCAGCCGACCTGGATCTTGGCCTTGAGGCCTGCAAGGACAAAACGGCTGTTCTGGAAGTCGATCACCCGCCTGCCGAACGCCCGCCGCTCCGAGGTAAATTTGACTGCCTCGTCCAGGGCCCGCTGTGCGGACGCCTGGCTCTGGACCGCGATCGAGAGACGCTCCTGCGGCAGCTGCTGCATCAGCATTGCGAAACCGCTGTTCTCGGCGCCAAGGAGTCGGTCTGCCGGCAGCTTCACTGCATCGAAAAACAGCTCGGACGTGTCGTTTCCATGAAGCCCGATCTTGTCGAGGTTGCGGCCCCTCGCGAAACCCTGGTCGCCAGCCTCGACGAGGAACAGGGAGATGCCTCTTGCACCGCCTTCCTCGGTCGTCCTTGCCGCGACGATGACGAGATCGGCCGAGTGGCCGTTGGTGATGTAGGTCTTCGAGCCCGAAAGACTCCAGCCATTGCCTTCGCGCCGTGCGATCGACCGCAGTCCCTGAAGGTCGCTTCCGGCGCCAGGCTCGGTCATCGCAATTGCGCTGATGGTCGTTCCCGCGACCATCCCTGGAAGGTAGCGCCGCTTTTGTTCCTCGCTCCCGTAATGGACGATATAGTCGGCAACGATGTCCGACTGGAGCGTGAATCCCGCCGCCGACCCGAGATAGGAAAGCTCTTCGCCGACGATAGCGTTGAAGCTGAAGTCGAGGCCTGGGCCGCCATATTCTTCTGGCACCTGGGGGCAAAGCAGCCCGGCAGCGCCGGCCTTCTCCCAGGCGTCCCTTTCGACAATGCCGTTGCGTTCATGGTCGTCGAGGTGCGGCTCGATCACGTCTGCAAGAAAGCGGCGGACTGTTTCGCGAAAGGCGTGGTGCTCGCTGCCGAACAGCGGGCGCTGGGATGCGTCGATCATGGCCGCAGACTAGCGCGGGCTTGCGGCCTTGCAATCGCGCGCTAGCGTGGCGCCATGGCAGGCCCGCTCCTTGGACTGAAGATCGTCGAGATGGCGGGACTTGGGCCCGGGCCCTTCGCCGCGATGATGCTCGCAGATCATGGCGCGGAAGTGATCCGGGTCGAACGAGCCGGGATGATCGGCGTGCCTAACGACCCGCTCCTCCGCGGGCGGCGTTCGATCTCGCTCGACCTCAAGCGCGCGGAATGCCGCGACGTGGTTCGAAAGCTCGCTTCCAATGCTGATGGACTGATCGAGGGCTACCGGCCGGGGGTCATGGAACGGCTTGAACTTGGTCCAGACGTGCTCCTCGAGGACAATCCCCACCTCGTATACGGCCGCGTGACCGGCTGGGGGCAGGAGGGGCCCCTCGCCGGAGAGGCGGGCCATGACATCAACTATATCGCCATTACCGGCCTCCTCCATGGAATCGGGCCGAGGGAGCGGCCGACCCCCCCGGTTAACTACCTCGGTGACTATGCCGGCGGCGGGATGATGCTTGCATTTGGCATGGCCGCCGCACTGGTCCACGTGCAGCGTGGCGGGAAAGGGCAGGTGGTCGACGTCGCCATGAGTGATGGCGCGGCGCTGATCGGCGCCCTGACCTACGGCCTGAGGGCCGCTGGCGCGTGGCGCGACGAGCGCGAAGCCAATCTCCTGGACGGCGGGGAAAGCTTTTACGGCATTTATCGATGCCTCGATGGAAAGTTCATCGCCGTAGGGGCGATCGAGCCGCAGTTCCGCGCCAGCCTGTTCAAGGGGCTCGCGCTCCCACAGTCGGCCCGCCGCGAGGAGATCGCGGCTGTTTTTGCCTCGCGCACCCGCGACCAATGGGCTGCTCATTTCGCGGGGACAGACAGCTGCGTCGCGCCGGTCCTCGATCTCGGCGAGGCGCCCGTTCACCCGCACAATCTTGCTCGCCGCACCTTCATTGACCTCGACGGCATATTCCAGCCGGCGCCGGCACCGAGATATTCCGACACGCAGCTGGACCGGCCCGACCCGCCGCGCCGCGAAGGCCAGGACAGTGAACAGCTGCTGGCGGAGCTCGGCTATGACCCCGGCGAGATCGCCACCATTCTCAGGGAACCGCAATGAACCCGCTTTACGAGCAGATGGAAACCAGCGTCTTCGAACGCATGTCGCTCGCGGCCGCGCGGCATGGCGCGATCAACCTCGGTCAGGGCTTTCCGGATTTCGGTTGGCCGGAGGAGATATTGGAGGCCGCCGCAAGTGCAGTAGTCGAGCAGTCGAACCAATATGCGCCGTCGCGCGGGACGCCGGGGCTAAGGGCGGCGATTGCCGCTCACTATGGGAGGCACCAGGGCCTGGAGCTCGGCCCCGACAATATTTGCGTAACGTCAGGAGCCACGGAGGCGCTCGCGGCCGCGATCCTCGCGACGGTCGAGCCGGGGGACGAGGTGATCATCATGACGCCTGCCTATGACGCCTATGCGCCGCTCGTCCGGCGCGCAGGCGGAAGGCCGGTCGAGGTGGCGCTGGTTCCGCCGGGTTGGCGGATCGAGGGAAGAGCGCTCGAAGCTGCCATTTCCCCGAAAACGCGCGCAATCATCTTCAATAATCCTCACAATCCGACTGGTCGGCTGTTCGACCGCGACGAACTGGATGCGGTCGCGAAGGTGGCTATCGAAAGCGACCTCACCATCATCTCGGACGAGGTATGGGAACATGTCCTCCTCGATGGTCAGCCCTTTACCCCGATCGCGAGCTTGCCTGGCCTTGCCGACCGCACGCTGAAGTGCGGGTCCGCCGGGAAGATCTTCTCGCTCACTGGCTGGAAAATCGGCTGGCTGGTGGGCTCGCCCCTCCTTGCGACCCTTGCAGCCCGCGCCCACCAGTTTCTCACATTCGCATCTGCCCCCAATCTTCAAACCGCGGTCGCCTATGGCCTCAACGAAGGGGACGGGTGGCTACAGCCCATGCGCGAACGATTTGCCCGGGCCCGCGACCGTATGACCGCTGGCCTCGAGGCGGCGGGCTACGCGGTCCTTCCTGCCGCATCCACCTATTTCCTGTGCGTCGACCTTGCCGCTTCCGGCATCGACATGGACGACGAGAAATTCGCCCGTACCGCCGTCGAGCAAGCGGGGGTGGCGGTCATCCCGCTGTCTTCCTTTGCCGAGCAGGATCCCGTGAAGAGCCTCGTGCGACTATGTTTCGCAAAGAAGGACGAGACCATCGACAGGGGCGTGGCCGCGCTGGCAAGCGCAAGAGATATGCTGGCATGACCCGGTCGCCAAACGAAGAAGCAAGATCAATTCTGTCCGAACTCGGCGTTTCGGAAGGCGGCGATATGCCCAGCTTCTCGCCGATCGACGGAAGCGTCATCGGCAGCGTCAGGGAGGCGCAGGCAACTGACGCCAATTTGGTCTGCTCGCGCTCGCACCGGGCTTTCCTTGATTGGCGAATGGTTCCGCCACCCCGCCGCGGCGAACTGGTCCGTCTCCTCGGCGAGGAACTGCGGCTCGCCAAGGAGCCGCTCGCGAGGCTGGTAACACTCGAGGCAGGCAAGATCAGCTCGGAGAGCCTCGGGGAGGTCCAGGAGATGATCGACGTCTGCGATTATGCAGTTGGACTGTCGCGACAACTGCATGGCCTCACAATTGCGAGCGAACGCCCTAGCCACCGGATGATGGAGCAGTGGCATCCGCTGGGGCCCGTCGCCCTCATCACCGCGTTCAACTTCCCGGTCGCGGTATGGTCGTGGAACGCTGCCCTGGCTCTCGTCTGCGGCGATCCTGTCGTCTGGAAACCGAGCGAGAAGACACCGCTCTGCGCGGCAGCGGTGATGGCGCTGGCCGAGCGGGCGCTAAAGCGTTTCGGCGCGGCGCCCGCGGATCTGCTCCAATGCCTCCAGGGCGGCGCGGAAGTTGGCTCCGCGCTGGTCCTCGCTTCGCCGGCTGATCGTCCATGAATCGATCGCGGACGAGCTCGTCGGGAGGCTTCGGAAGCTCTACTCGACCATCCGGGTCGGCGACCCGCGCGAGGAGAATACGCTGGTCGGCCCGCTTATCGACCAGGCGGCATTCGAGGCCATGGTCCAAACCTTCCCCGGTACGGAAAGGGTCGTAGCTGTCGAGGGGGGCTATTATGTGCGCCCGGCAATCGTCGAGGTCGATGCCCAGGAGGGCGTTGTGCTCGAGGAGACTTTCGCTCCAATACTCTACGTGCTTCGCTACCGACAGCTGGACGAAGCCATCGCGTTGAATAACTCGGTAAAGCAGGGGCTTAGTTCGTCGATCTTCACGAATGAACTCAAGGAAGCCGAGCGATTTCTCTCGGCCGCGGGTTCGGACTGCGGCATTGCCAACGTCAACGTCGGCACGTCCGGCGCGGAAATAGGTGGAGCATTCGGCGGCGAGAAGGAGACCGGCGGCGGGCGCGAGAGCGGCTCGGACAGCTGGCGGGCCTATATGCGGCGTTCGACCAACACCATAAACTACGGCGACGATCTGCCGCTGGCGCAGGGAATAAGCTTCTCGGCCTAGTCCATCTAGCCCATGAAGCGTCGCGGAACGCGGAATGGCAGCTGTGGCTCGTCGTGGATCATCTGCTGCCAGCGCTCTTCGAACTCGTCGAGCCACTGGATGAGCTTCTCGGGTGGAAGAGGCTGCGCGACGAAAAAGCCCTGGGCGACATCACATCCGAGCTCGCGAAGAAGGACCAGCTGTTCCTCGGTCTCGATCCCCTCGGCGGTGACGGTGAGGCCAAGGCCATGAGCGAGGTCGATGATGCATTTGACGATGAGCGCGCTCTCGGTCGAGGAGGGCGCATCGTCGACGAAGAAGCGGTCGATCTTGAGCTCCGTGAAGGGTAGCTGGCGAAGCTGCATCAGCGTTGAATAGCCAACGCCAAAATCGTCGATGGCAAGGCCGATACCCTTGATCCTGAACCTGGTCAGCGTGTCCATCAGCTTGATGAGGGGCTGGGTGGCGCCCTCGGTGAGCTCGAGGACCAGTCGATCGGTAGGGACCTCGAGCGCGCGGCACATCCGTTCGACCAGGTCCGGGAAGTCGAGCTGGTCGAGGTTTAGCGCCGAGATGTTGAATGCAAGGCAGGTATCCAGCCCCTGTTCGCGCCAGCTGATCCATTGCCTCAGCGTGGTCCTGAGCCCCCACTGGGTCATCTGGTCGATAAGGCCGTGTTTTTCAGCGAGCGGGACGAAGCGCGACGGCGGCACCGCGCCGAGCTCGGGGTCGTCCCAGCGGACCAGTGCCTCGACCCGGCGGAGCCGGCCATCGGAAAGCGAAACCTTGGGCTGGTAGACCATCCGGAGCCGGCCATTGATCAAAGCCCGCTCGAAGCCGTCGAGCAGCCCGAGATCGACTTGGCTGATCATGGCACCAGCGAAGGCCTCAGCCGGTTGAGGATGCTCTCGAGTTCCTCGAGGCGCGCCGGCTTTTCCAGCGGGCCCACCATCTGCAGACCCAATGCCTCGCCATAACGATAGGCGCTTTCCAGGACTCGGCGGTCGAATCCGGAGATGATCAGCACGGGATCGCGATATTCCTTGCTAGAGAGGAATCGAAGCAGCTCGACGCCGTCCATGCCGGGCATGCCGAGGTCGAGCACCACCATTTGCGGCGGGTGCTCACAGAAACTTTCTCGAAACTGTTGATCTTGCTCGGCAATTACCGGGTCAAAGCCGCATAGGTCAGCGGCCTTGGCAACGAAGGCGGCGAGGGCTGGCTCGTCATCGATCAGAAGAAGCCTTGGCAGTGGCATACCCTAGCCGTCCATCCTCCCGTCGGCTTAAACATGTTTCATGCTTAGAACGAGGCTAAAACGGGCGAAACCTGATTTTAACCTCATTAGGATTATTGTCCCGCTTTGGCGCGAATTTCCTTCGCTATGGGAGATGCTCAGGCATGTTCGGTTCACTCATCCGGCGCAAACAGACCAGGCGCCCGCTGGGCGAAGATAATATCGCGTTCGAGTCGACGACTTTTTCCCTGACAACTGCCGTTCCCCGTCCGACGGAACGTCGTTCGGACGAGCGGATGATCGCAATGCTGCGGGTAGCCAAGCTGACCGACGTGCAGGGCCGCGAACAGCTCATTCGCGTTCGCAATGTTTCTGCCGGCGGACTGATGGCTGAAATTGGCCACCCGGTTAGTGTCGGAGACATTGTCGAGGTCGAGCTTTCATCTCAGAAGATCAGCTCGAGCGTCATCTGGACGCGCGATGGTACGGCGGGGTTCAAGTTCGAGCAGAACATTGACCTTGGCGAGCTGCTCGCTGGCCGCAAGCCCCGCCACGGGTTTCGTCCGCGCCCGCCGCGCCTCGAGGTCAATTGCAAGGCCAACGTCAAGGTCGAGAACAATTATTACACGGTCGAGGTGCATGACATCTCGCTCGGCGGGATGAAGGTTGAGCCGATCGAGGAATATTGCCTCGGCAAGCCGGTCGTCGTGGTAATCGAGAGCCTTCGCCCGGTCCGTGGCGAAGTGCGCTGGTTCTCCGACCGCAAGGCCGGCATCGTTTTCGACCAACCGCTCAAATTCGAGGAACTGGCTGAGTGGATCGGCAAGCGCCTCGAGATGGCAACGCTGAAAGCCGGCGCCAAAAACTGAAAGCATAGCTGCCTCGTTTCGGTTGTAGGCAGGCCATCGACTGCATATCTCCCTCCTCGACTATCGAAAGGAGCGGAGTGATGACCGAGCAGGTTGCAGTCCTTGCGGGGGGATGTTTCTGGTGCACCGAGGCGGTGTTCCTCGACGTGATCGGGGTCAACCGCGTCGAAAGCGGCTACACCGGCGGAACCACCCCCGACCCGACCTACAAGCAGGTCTGCAGCGGCGATACGGGTCATGCCGAGGCGATCCGGGTGAGCTTCGATCCAGACGTCATCAGTTATGACGAGCTTCTCGACATCTTCTTTGCAATTCATGACCCAACGCAGCTCAACAGGCAGGGCAACGATATCGGGACCCAGTATCGCTCGGCGGTCTTCCCGCAGGACGAGGCGCAGCGCGAGGCCGCCGAAGCTGCCATCGCCCGCGCCAACGAGCAAAACGACGGCAAGGTCGTGACCTCGATCGAGCCGCTCGGGGAATGGTATCCGGCCGAGGATTACCACCAGGATTATTGGGCGGGGGAAGGCCAGAGCAATCCCTATTGCATCGCCAGCATCCCGCCCAAGCTCCAGAAGCTTCGAAAGAGCTTCCAGGCACGGGCGAAATCAGCGGAACACGCCGCTTAAAATTCGCTTCTCCTCCAGGGCGCAATCCGGTCACCGGGAAATTATCGGTAGCAGCCTAGCTCCGCGGCGCCGTCGCTCTGCGCAGGCGGTCCCTGATGGCGGCAGCAATGCCCTTGCCAGGTATCGGAGCGACGGCGATCCGCGAAAATGGCGAAGCATCGGCCTGGTGGAGCAGGTCGAATAGTCGTGCAGCGGCCTCGACCGGGTCGCCGGCATCGCTCAGCGAAGCATCGCCCTTCACGGGGCCAAAGCCGATCAGATATTCATCTTTGCTCGCCTCCGTTGCGTCGAGCCGAAGTGGCTTTTGCGGCGCATAATGGCTCGAGAGCTGGCCCGGTGCCTCAATCGGGCCCTGTTCGGACGGCTCCTCGGCATCGATCTCGACCGGACCCCTGCGAAGCAGGCGAAGCCTGCCGTCGGTCACGGCAACGATGGTGGATTCGATGCCCCGCTGCGTGGGCCCGTCGTCGATAACGAGGGAAATGCGCCCGCCAAGCGAGGTGATGACATGGCTGGCGCGAGTGGGGCTTATCCGCCCGCTGGCGTTCGCCGACGGGGCCGCAAGCGGTCGCCCACAGGATTGCAGCAGGGCCTGCATCGCGCGATGCGCCGGTACCCTCAGCGCTACCGTGTCGAGGCCGGCGGTGACGAGACTTGCGATCCCGGCGGATTTCCGAAGCGGGACAACCAGTGTCAGGGGGCCCGGCCAATGTTCTTCGGCCAGCTTTCTAGCCTGTGCGCTGAACACTCCGATCCGTTCTGCTGCCTCCAGGTCCGGGACATGAACAATGAGTGGGTTGAATGCAGGCCGCCCCTTGGCGGCATAAATGCTCGCCACCGCCTTCGCATTGGTTGCATCGGCGGCGAGACCATAGACTGTCTCGGTGGGCACCGCGACTGGCTCGCCCGCGAGCACCAGCCTGGCCGCGGCGGCAATCGCGTCGTCGCCCATCGGCATCAATAGCGTGTCGGCTGGTCCACCCATTGTCAGCCCGCTATAGCGCGCAGTTCGCATCATCAAGGGACCAGCAATGAGCTTTCTCGCCCCTGTCGCAGATCAGCGCCTCACGTTGAATGCCGTGGTCCGGATCTCCGAAATGGAAAATGGTCCTGACGCCGAGACAGTCGACGCCGTGCTCAAGGGCGCCGCCGCGCTGGCCGAGGGCGAGTTTGCCCCGCTGGCGCGGGTCGGGGACACTGTCGGCGCACGCTGGGACAATGGCGTCGTCACCATGCCGCCAGGGTTCAGGGAGGCTTGGCAAAGCTTCGTAGAAGGCGGTTGGATGACGCTCTCGGCACCCGAGGAATATGGAGGCCAGGGGCTGCCATTGGCGCTTTCGGCCGCACTGATGGATGATCTCAACGCTGCCAATATCGGTTTCGCGCTATGCCCGATGCTCTCGATGGGAGCGATCGAGGCGTTGGCGCGCCACGGCTCCGAGGAACTTAGGCGCGGTTATCTCGAGCAGGTCGTAAGCGGGCGGTGGCCGGCGACGATGAACCTTACCGAAGCTGCGGCTGGCAGTGACGTCGGCGCCCTCAAGACCCGGGCGGAACCCGCGGGCGATGGCAGCTGGAAAATACGCGGGACGAAGATCTTTATCACCTTTGGCGAGCATGACCTCAGCGATCAGATCATTCACCTGGTGCTTGCCCGCACGCCCGATGCGCCCCAGGGGACACGGGGCATATCCCTGTTCCTGGTGCCGAAGATCCTTCCGGACGGAAGCCATAATGACCTTCGCTGCGTATCGATCGAGCACAAGATGGGTATCCATGCTTCGCCGACCTGCGTGATGAGCTATGGCGACGAGGGCGGCGCCACCGGCTGGCTGGTAGGACCCGAGATGGGCGGCATGGCCGCGATGTTCACCATGATGAACAACGCGAGGCTCAATGTGGGCCTCCAGGGAGTTGGCATCGCCGAGCGGGCGACTCAGCGGGCGGTTGCCTATGCCGTCGAGCGCCAGCAGGGGCAGCGCAACCGCTTGCCGGTGGCCATCGCCGAGCACCCTGACGTCAGGCGCATGCTGCTACGGATGCGCTCGCTCACCATGGCTGCAAGGGCGCTCGTCTATTACGCATTCGGCCAAGTGGACCGCGCCGCCCGAGGCGATACTGGCGCCGGGCTTCGGGCCGAGGTGCTGACCCCGCTTGCCAAGGCCTGGGCTACGGACGTCGGGATAGAGGTCGCCAACATCGGCATCCAGGTCCATGGAGGCATGGGCTACATCGAGGAAACGGGCGCCGCGCAGCACCTCAGGGACGCGCGCATTGCCTCGATTTATGAAGGAACCAACGGCATCCAGGCTGCCGACCTCGTTGGCCGCAAGCTCGGACTCGACGGTGGGCTGGCGTTTGACGGCCTGGTCGCGGATGTCGCGGCAGAGGCGCAGGACGAGCGGCTCATTGCCCTTAACGATGCCGTGGCGGTCGCTGCCGCGAGCCTTAGGGCCGGTGCGCCGGACGACCGGCTTGCGGGGAGTTACGCCTTCCTGACGATGTGCTCGGTGATGGTCGCCGGCTGGCTGGTCGAGCGAATGGCGCTTTCCGGTGACGCGACTGAGCGGACCCGGGCCTGTAGCGAGTATTTCCTGTCCACCGTGGTACCCGAGGCGCTTGGCCTTGCCGCCTCGGCCGAATCGGGGGCTGCCATGCTGTATCGCGTGCCGGCGGAGGAGCTGGCCTAGGTGCCGGCCAGGAGTTCGACGGGGTCGATTCCGAGCCTTGCCATCCGCTCACGGATGGCAGGCCATTCATTGGCGACGAAGTCGTCACGCTGGGCGGTTCGTAGTCGTGCCGCTGCTCCGGGCGCGACGAACATTCCAACACCGCGCTTGACGATAACGAAACCTTCGTCCTGAAACCCCTGGTAGGCCTTGGCCACCGTCAGCGGGTTGGCACCCTGTTCGGCCGCCAGTGCGCGAACCGAGGGGAGGGGATCGCCGTCGCTGTAGCGACCCGCGATGATTGCATCGGCGATCACCTCTCTGATGCGGACATACACAGGCTTTTCGTGAGAGGATCGGAGCGTCATGCTGTGACAATACAGCAAGGCGCAAGAAAATCAATTGATCTCCGGCGGGATCCAGGGCCCGGCATGGTCCGAAAGCGCCGGCCTAGGCCTTTCCTCGAGCGGGTGCGCCGGCGTTCCGATGAAGATGAAGCCGGCGATCCGCTCGCCTTCCTTGCAGAACGCGCGGGTAACTCGCGGGGAATAGGCCGCCCAGCCGGTAATCCATCCGCCCATGTAACCAAGCGCATGGACGGCATGGAGGAGGTTCATCGCGACGGCGCCGCATGACAGTTCCTGTTCCCAGACGGGAATCTTGTGGCCTCGAACCGGCGAGGAAATGACGACGATCATCGCCGGCGCCTGATGGGCGAACTCGAGCGCCTTTTGATAATGGGCGGCGCTGGCATTCGGGTCATGCTCGGGGAGGGCCCTGGCGAGCACGTCGGCAAGTTGCTGGCGCTGGTTTCTGGCGACGGTAACGAACCGCCAGGGAGAAATCTTGCCATGGTCGGGCGTTCGCATGGCCATGGTCAGGATCCGGTTGATCTCGTCCGGCGAGGGGCCAGGTTCGACGAGATCGCGGGGCTTTCCGGAGCGGCGTGTTTGAAGGTGCGAAAGAAGCGAGGAGCGGTCGTTGAGGGTCATCCGGCCCGCATAACCGCGCAACCCGTTGGCAACAATCGACTTCACAAGCGCGTTTTCGTCGTTAGGTTGCCGCGCACATTTTGATGGGGCGGTCGCAGCCCCGGTCTCGGGAGAGGACGACCCAATATGGGATTTAAATCAGTTTCTGCATGGGCAGAAGGCGACTGGATCGCCGTAATTGCCCTCGTTGTGCTTGCCATTTTCCTTACGGTCGGCGCCAAGATATCAATTCAGAAAGAGCCGGAGTTCGCGGGGCACCCCAAGGGCCTCTACATGCTCTTCTTCGCCGAGATGTGGGAGCGCTTTTCCTACTACGGCATGCGCGCCCTGTTGATCTTCTACCTGACCCAGCACTGGCTGTTCAGCGATTCCAAGTCGAACCTCATTTACGGCGCCTATACGAGCCTCGTTTACATCACCCCGGTGCTCGGCGGCTATCTTGCCGACCGTTACCTCGGCCAACGCAAGGCGGTGCTCTTTGGCGGCCTCCTTCTTGCAGCCGGTCACAGCCTGATGGCTGTCGAGGGCGTAGGCGGGCAAAGCGATCCGACGATCAACGTCTTCTGGGCGGCGCTTGCATTCATCATCGTCGGCTCTGGTTTCCTGAAGGCCAACATTTCGGTGATGGTCGGGCAGCTCTACAAACTTACCGACGTCCGCCGTGACGGCGCATATACGATCTTCTACATGGGCATTAACGTCGGCGCGGCGATCGGTACGATCCTCGTCGGCTACCTCGGTCAGACCATTGGCTGGGGCTATGGCTTCGGTCTTGCCGGCATCGGCATGCTCGCCGGGCTCGTCGTCTTCGTTTTTGGGAAAAGCGCACTGCGCGGAGCCGGCGAGGCGCCCCAGCCGATCAGCCGTTCGAAGGAGCGGACGCTCCATGCCGACGGGCTTGGTGCGGTTGCGATAATCTGGGCGCTTGTCCAGTACCAGGACGTCATCCAGACCCTCCTCGTCATTTCCGGCCTCGCGCTCCTTGGCTACGTGCTTTACGAGAGCTTCAAGCTGCCGAAGGAACCGCGCGAGCGGATGTTTGCCATCCTGTTCCTGATCGCCCTCAACCCGCTGTTCTGGGGCTTGTTCGAGCAGGCGGGGGGCTCGATGAACCTGTTTACCGATCGGTTCGTGGACCGCTCGGGTGTGCCGGCGTCGATCTTCCAGTCGATCAACCCCATCTACATCATTCTCCTTGCCCCGCTGTTCGCGGCCCTGTGGCAATGGCTTGGGCGGCGCGGCCGGGAGCCCTCGGCACCGGCGAAGTTCGGCCTGGCACTTGCCCAGATGGGGCTCGCCAATCTCGTGCTGGTATGGGGTGCGGAGGCCTATGGACTTGCGGCGATGACCCCTGTCATCTTCGTGTTCCTCTACTACCTCTTTGCCACCACCGGTGAGCTTTGCCTGTCGCCAGTCGGGCTCAGCGCGATGAACCGCCTGGCACCCTCCTTCCTCGCCTCGCTCATAATGGGAGCGTGGTTCTACATGACGGCGGTCGGTAATTTCGTCGCCGGCAAGATCGGCGAGGCGACCGGTGGCCATGGTGGCGAAATGAGCAAGGAGAAGCTTCTCGAGATCTATGAGCTGTTTGGCTGGGTCTCGATAGGTGCGGCCGTGGTCGTCCTGCTCCTTTCGCCTATCGTGAGGCGCTGGATGCACCTCGATACGCTGAGCGACACCCGCGACCTTGCCGGCGACCGCGAGCTCGGCGAGCCGCAGGCCGCCGGTGCGACGCTGACAGGCGAGGCCAAGGCCTGATGCTCAAAGCGGGGGGGATTGCGAAGCTGGCGGCGGCATTTGCCGTCGCTGGCCTTCCGGCCTGCGCCACGCAGGATAAGCCAAAGCCCGGATCGGTGAGGATCAACAAGGATCCATTTCCGTCGACCTACATGCCCTATGGCAGCGTCCCGACGCTGGTCCGCGGCGCAACGATCCTCGACGGCGAGGGCGGCCGGATCGACAATGGTTCGATCCTGCTGGTCAATGGCCGGATCGAGGCGGTCGGCGGCCCGGAACTCGAAGCTCCGGCCGGCGCGACGGTGATCAACGCAGGTGGCAAATATGTCACCCCCGGGATCATCGACGTCCACAGCCACCTCGGCGACTATCCCTCACCGGGAACTTCCTCGCACAGCGACGGCAATGAGGCGACGAGCCCTGCACGCCCGGAGGTCTGGGCGGAGCACAGCGTCTGGCCGCAGGATCCCGGGTTCAGCCGGGCACTTGCCAACGGCGGCGTGACTGCGCTGCAGATCCTTCCGGGCTCCGCAAACCTGTTCGGTGGCCGCTCGGTCACGCTGAAGAACGTCCCCGCGCGGACCGTCCAGGAAATGAAGTTCCCCGGCGCACCCTACGGGCTCAAGATGGCCTGCGGCGAAAACCCCAAGCGCGTCTATGGTTCGAAAAGCCAGATGCCCCAGACCCGCATGGGCAACATCGCTTATGCCCGCCAGACCTGGGCCAAGGCTGTCGAATATGACCGTAAATGGGACAAATATGAGAAGGCCGGCGGTGACGTGCCGGTCCGCGACCTGGCCATGGACACGCTTCGCGGCGTGCTCGACGGCGAAATCCTGATCCATAATCACTGCTACCGCGCCGACGAGATGGCCAACATGATCGGCATGGCCAATGAATTCGGTTACCGGATCGCGAGCTTCCAGCACGGGGTGGAAGCCTACAAGATCGCCGACATACTGCGCGACAATGGCATCTGCTCCGCGCTCTGGGCCGACTGGTACGGCTTCAAGATGGAAAGCTATGACGCGATCAACGAGAATATCGCTTTCGTCCACAACGCCGGGGCCTGCGCAATCGTCCACTCGGACGACGCCAATGGCATCCAGCGCCTGAACCAGGAGGCGGCAAAGGCGATGGCAGCTGGCCGACGCGCCGGCATCCCCATTACCGAGGAAGTGGCCTGGACCTGGCTGAGCTCCAATCCCGCGAGGTCGCTCGGCGTTTTCGACCAGACGGGCAGCCTCAAGGCCGGGAAGATGGCGGATGTCGTGCTCTGGAACGGAAATCCGTTCAGCGCTTATACGCGTCCTGACAAGGTATGGATCGACGGCGCCCTGCTGTATGACGCCGCCAACCCCAAGCTTCGCCCGGTGAGCGATTTCGAACTTGGCCAGCCAGGCGAAGGAGATGTGAAATGAGGCATCTCGCACTGGTTGCAGCATTGCTGGCGGGCAGCGTGTCGCCCGCGTTGGCCGACACGATCGCGATCACTAACGGGACACTCGTCATCGGCGACGGCTCCGAGCCGATCGTTGGCGGCACCGTTGTCATCCGCGATGGTAGAGTGGTTTCCGCAGGAAGCGACGTCCGGGTCCCTGCTGGCGCCCGGGTGGTCGACGCCACCAACAAGTGGGTTACGCCCGGGATTGTTGCGGGCTTCTCGCGGCTGGGCCTTGCAGAAGTCGACCTGGGAGCCTCGGGATCGGACGACACGGAAACCGGTGGCAGCCCGTTCAGTGCCGCCATTGACGTCAGTCCCGCAGTAAACCCCAAGGCCTCGACCATTGCCGTAAGCCGGACCGACGGAGTGACCCGCGCGGTGGTTGCGCCGGTCGCGGGCAAGAGCATTTTCGGCGGCCAGGGCGCGGTCATCGATACCGGCGACGACATGGACCCCATCGTTCGTGCGCGCGCCTTCCAGTTCGTTGAGCTTGGCGAAGGCGGGGCGGGACGCGCCGGCGGATCCCGGTCCTCGGCATTCATATTGTTTAGGAATGCGCTTCGCGAAGCGCGTGACCTGGCTGGCCTCAGGCAGCAGCCACTGGCCGGCCGCCAGCGCCTCGATCCGCAGAGGGCGGAAGTCCCTTACGAGGAGCAGCCCAACCCCAACCTCCTGTCGAAGGACGCCCGGCGCAGCGAGGACGTGCTCCTTACCCGCTTCGACGCGGCGGCGTTGGTCCCGGTAGTGCGCGGACGGCAGCTCTTGCTGGTCCATGTCGAGCGGGCGATCGACATCCTCAACGTCCTTGACCTCCGCCGGGAATTCCCGGGCCTGAAGCTCGCGCTCGTCGGTGCGACCGAGGGCTGGACCGTCGCTGATCAGATCGCCGAATCCGGCGTATGGGTGATCGCCTCGGCGCTCAACGACCTCCCGGCGAGCTTCGAGATGCTCGCCGCGACCCAGTCCAACGTCGGGCGAATGAGTGCGCGCGGCGTCAAGGTCGCGATCGGGATGATCGACGACAATGACACGCGTAACGTCCGCAACCAGCGCCAATATGCCGGCAATCTCGTCGCTCTCGGCAAGGTCCCCGGTGCGGCCGGCGTCAGGTGGGGCGAAGCCTTTGCAATGATCAGTTCGAGGCCTGCGGAGGCGGTAGGACTGGGCCAGGAGATCGGCAGCCTTGGCGCTGGCCGAAGGGCGGACGTGGTTGTCTGGTCAGGAGATCCGCTCGAGCTTGATAGCGCCGCCGAGGCGGTCTGGATCGACGGGGTGAGCCAACCGCTCGACAATCATCAGACGAAGCTTCGCGACCGCTATCGTTCGCTCGAGCGCGGTGCCTTGCCCAAGGCGTATCGGCGATGACCTGGATCGGGCTCCTCGCGCTGGCGTCGGCGACCTTTGTGGGCACGCACTTCCTGCTGTCTCACCCGCTTCGAGCGCCGCTTGTCAGTGCAATGGGCGAGCGCGGCTTTGCGGCATTCTATTCGCTGGTCGCGTTCGCGACATTTGGCTGGATGGTCTGGGCATATCCAGCGGCAAGCGCCGAGAAGCCAGAGCTGCTTTGGGACGCCGGCCGGACGGGCTTCGTCATCGCGACGCTTCTCATGTGGCTTGGCTCGGTGCTCTTCATGGGTTCGCTTCGCCGCAACCCCGCACTTCCCCGACCTGGCAAGCCCCTGACCCGGATCGACGAGCCGAGAGGCGTCTTCTCGATTACCCGTCACCCGATGATGTGGGGCTTTGCGCTCTGGGCGGCGACCCACGCGATCGTCAACCCGACCTTTGCTAGCCTGATCCTTTGCGCCGCCATCGCGTTGCTGGCGATCGTCGGGGCGGCGTTCCAGGACGCGAAGAAGACGAAGCTGCTTGGCGATGTGTGGCGCGAGTGGCGCTCGAAGACGAGCTTCGTCCCCTATGGCCGCGGGCTCCGCTCGGCCGACGGGTTTGCGCTCGTGACCGGGACGCTCGTTTGGCTGGCGGCGAGCTGGGCGCACGGCGCGCTCGGTCATCGCCCTGCCGGAGTCTTTGCCTTTTTCGGCTAGGCAGTTTCGGGCTAAGGCCGCTCGCATGACCAGGAAATTGTTCGGAACGGACGGGATTCGCGGGCGCACCAACCAGCTGCCGATGACCGCTGACGTCGCCATGCGGGTAGGGCAGGCGGCAGGCACCTATTTTCTTCGCGGCTCCCATCGGCACCGCGTCGTGATCGGCAAGGACACGCGGCTGTCGGGCTATATGATGGAGTCGGCGATGGTTGCTGGCTTCACTTCGGTTGGAATGGACGTCGTCCTGCTCGGCCCGATGCCGACGCCGGCCGTCGCCATGCTCACGAAAGACCTGAGGGCCGACCTCGGCGTGATGATATCGGCAAGCCATAATCCCTTCGCAGACAATGGCATCAAGCTGTTCGGTCCCGACGGCTACAAGCTTAGCGACCAGACCGAGCAGGAAATCGAGCGGCTGATGGAGCAGCCGGCGAACCTCATCGATGCACCAAAGATCGGCCGCGCCAAGCGGATCGACGATGCCCGCGGGCGCTACGTCCACTTCGCAAAGTCGACGTTCCCTGGTCAGCTTCGCCTCGATGGCCTCAAGGTCGTGGTCGATTGCGCCAACGGCGCTGCCTATCATGTTGCCCCCGACGCCCTCTGGGAGCTGGGGGCTGACGTGATCCCGCTTGGAACCCAACCTGATGGAACCAACATCAACCAGGGCTGTGGTTCGACCGCGCCCGACGTGCTGCGCGAGACGGTGGTGGCCGCGGGTGCCGATCTTGGGCTCGCTCTCGATGGCGATGCCGACCGGCTGATCGTGGTCGACGAGAAGGGCGAACTGGTCGACGGCGACCAGTTGATGGCACTCATCGCCTTGTCGCAGCAGCGCCGCGGGACGCTTCGCGGCGGGGGCATCGTCGCCACCGTGATGTCCAATCTGGGGCTCGAGCGTCGCCTAGGCGAGGCGGGTCTCGACATGTACCGGACCTCGGTTGGTGATCGCTATGTGCTGGCGGCGATGCGCTCCATGGACCGTAACGTCGGCGGCGAGCAATCGGGCCATATCATCCTGAGCGACCATGCGACGACCGGCGACGGGCTGGTCGCCGGGTTACAGGTGCTCGCGGCACTGGTGGAGACCGGCAAGGTGGCAAGCGAGCTCCTCCACATGTTCGAGCCCGTGCCCCAGCTGCTCCGGAACGTCCGGTTCAACGGCGGAGCGCCGCTCGATGACGATCGGGTAAAGCTGGAAATCGCGACCGCCGAGAAGGAGCTTGGTGGTGCCGGGCGGCTGGTCATCCGCAAGTCGGGAACCGAGCCATTGATCCGGGTGATGGCCGAGGGCGACGATCCGGAAATGGTCGAACGGCTGGTCGGGCGAATCTGCGACGCGGTTGCGGCTGTTTAACCAATAGCGTCTATGGAGGAATCCATGACGGCGAAAACCCCCCGAATTCTCATCATTGCGGGCTCCGATTCTGGCGGGGGCGCTGGCATCCAGGCGGACATCAAGACGGTCACCATGCTCGGCGGCCACGCCATGACGGCGATCACCGCCGTGACCGCGCAAAACACGCGCGGCGTCAACGCGGTCCATCCTGTCCCCGCCGAGGCAGTGCTGGCGCAGATCGACGCGGTGATCGAGGATATCGGCGTGGACGCGATCAAGATCGGGATGATCGGTTCACCCTTTACCGCCCGCATTATCGCCGAGCGGCTGGAGGGGCTCGAGGGAATCCCGGTCGTATTCGACCCGGTGATGGTCGCAACGAGCGG
>JAJJPO010000024.1:0-6728 GCA_032907585.1 Sphingomonas sp.
CGTCCCAGTTCTGTCCGTCGAAATGCTCGATAGCGAGTTCGACCGGCTGGTCGAGGCAATTGGCGTTGGCGCTCCAGCAGTCCGGGTGGCTTCGCGGCTGGTAGAAGCTCTTCACCCCGCAGGTCGAGCAGAAGCGATGCTCGGCCTCGCCGGTGCCGAAGCGATAGCTGGTGAGCGAGCTCTCGCCCGACAGGAGATTGAACCGCTCGTGAGGCACCATCAGGTGAACGAAACCGCTCATGGTGCAGATGGAGCAGTTGCAGTGCAGTGCCGGGACAGGCGGGTCATCCACCACCGCCTCGAAACGCACCGCGCCGCAATGACATCCGCCTGATAAACTGGTCATGGCGATGTCTAATGCGGCGCGATTACTTGATAATCAACGTGCCGCCACCGCGATCGGCCGGCTCGACGCCTTTGCGATGCGCTCGTCGCGCGCGCCAGCGAGGCCGGCCATAGTCTCGGCGCGGCAGCGGCGAACCGCGTTCTTGCCGGCAACGTCGGCATCGGACGCCTCGCCGCACACGTCGCGGACGGCATGGGCCAGGCGAAGGTCGAGCGCCCGCTGGCCGGCAGCGGTTGAAAGGTCGAGGTCGAAAGTTTCCACGGTGGCAACTGCAACCGGGGGCTGCGCGATAGCGGGGGCCGACGCGAAGGCGATTAGGCTTGCAATGAAGATCTTGGTCATGGTCGCGATACCCGTTCCTGGGCCCGGCTGATTCCGGAGCGACCGGTCATCTAGTCTCATTCCAAAACCTAAAACAGAAACGATATTGCGCAGCGGTTCTGCGTTATTGCAGAACGAAGTCATGCTATGGCGAGCCATTGGAGGCGCCGATGCTTGACTGGAACGATCTTCGATATTTCGTCGCCGTCGCCGAGCATGGAAGCACGCTGAAGGCAGGAAAGGCGCTCAGCGTAAGCCAGACTACCGTCGCCCGGCGGCTCGCTGCGCTCGAGCAGTCGGTCGGCCTCGCGCTGTTTGACCGAAGGGCAGCGGGCTATGCGCTGACGCCGGACGGCGAGGCCCTGCTGGGCCATGCGCGGCAGGTCGCTGCCGCGGCCGGGCAATTCGGGCAGGCGGCTGCAGCCAGGGCGCGCGACCATAGCGGAATGGTGCGCCTGACGACCCAGGAGATTTTCGCGGTCACGCTACTGGCACCGATGCTCAAGGAGCTGCACGACCGCCATCCCGACATCGTGATCGAGGTCGACACGGATGCAGAGCTGCTGGACCTCGGTGAAGGAGCGGCGGACATCGCCCTTCGAAGCACGTCGAGCGAGCAGCCGGCGGGCGTGGTCGGCCGCAGGCTCTGCATCGACGACTGGACCCTTTACTGCAGCCGCGACTATGCCGAGCGGAACGGCATTCCCAAGAGCCGCAGCCAGTTGCGGCAGCACGCGATCGTTGGCGGGGGCGGCGGCAAGCTCTGGCACAACTACGAGGCCTGGCTTCGATCGCTCGGCCTTGAAGACCGGGTAGCGATGCACCAGTCCACTGCAACGGGGCTGCTTTCAGCAGTCCGGTCCGGCTTTGGCCTTGCCGTCCTCCCCTGCGTCATCGCCGACGGAGAACCCGACCTGGTGCAGTGTCTCCCGCCCCGGGACGATCACCAGCGCAGCATGTGGCTTCTGACCCATGAGCGAGTCCGTCACGCGCCGCGTGTCAGGCTGGTGATTGACTTTCTCTACGAGCGGCTGATGCGCCACGTCAGGGATCTCGAGAAGAGGAAAGCAGCCGCCTGACGATCGTCGGCAGCTGCGTGCCACGCCTCATCTCCCGGGTCCTGCCCCTAGGCCTCCACCGGGCCGCCGCGCCAGGCCGGTAGCGGTCGCGCGCCTGTCGCCGCTTCGACGGCGGCCTCGGCAAGAAGACGCGTCGAATCGAGAATGGGCAGCGGTGACACCTCGGCACTGACCAGCAGCGGGATCTCCGTGCATGCCAGGGCGACCGCATCGCAGCCCTCCTTCTCCAGCCTGGCTATGATGGAGACGAAGGCATGGCGGGAATCCTCGCGCGATTCGCCAAGGCAGAGCTCGCCGAAAATCACCTCGTCGACCGTCCGCCTGTCCTCCTCGTCCGGCACTGCCCAGCCAATTTCGCGCCGGCCAAGCGCTGCTGGATAGACGGGCCCTCCCATGGTGAAGCGCGTGCCGAGAATGCCGACCTTGCGCCGGCCCTCGCTCCTTGCCCGCTCTGCCAATACCTCGCCGATGTGGAGTGCCGGCAGCGGAAAGTCCCCGCCCGGCATTTCCATGGCGATATGCGCCGTGTTGTCGGGACAGACGAAAAAATCGCAGCCCGCCGCGGCAAGCTTGCCCGCCTCTTTCCTGAAAAAGGACCGCAGCTTTAGATGGTCGCCGCGATCCCAGTCATCCAGTACCGGCGCCATCGGGCTGCAGGTCATGGTGATTTCCGGGTGAAGATGCGGGCCCAGCCTTTTCACGCCCTCGAGGCAGGCAGTCCTCAAGCACAGCGTTGCTCCTTCGAAGCTGTGCCCCAGGATGCCGATATGCTTCATTCGACGGTGACGCTCTTGGCGAGGTTGCGAGGCTGGTCGACGTCGGTGCCCTTAACCACGGCGACATGGTAGGCGAGCAGCTGCACCGGCACTGCGTAGACCAAGGGCGCGATCAGCGGATGGACTTCCGGCATCTCGATCGTCGCCATGCAGCCCTCGCCTGCTTCGGCCAGCCCCTTCGCATCTGAGATGAGGACGATCTTTCCGCCCCGGGCCCTTACCTCCTGCATGTTGCTGACGGTCTTTTCGAACAGCGGGCCAGAAGGGGCGATGACGATCACCGGGACGAGGTCGTCGATGAGGGCGATTGGTCCATGCTTCATCTCGCCGGCTGCATATCCCTCGGCGTGGATATAGCTGATTTCCTTGAGCTTCAGCGCGCCTTCGAGCGCCATCGGGTAATCGGGACCCCGCCCAAGGTAGAGGACGTCCCTTGCCGGCGCGATGAGGTGCGCCATTGCCGCGATGTCCTCGTCATGGGCGAGCGCCCTGCTCAGCGCCTCCGGCGCATGCTGCAGGTGGCCGACAATGGCTTCTTCCTCGCCGGGCTGGAGCTGCCCCTTGTCCCTTGCGAGGTTGGCGGCAAGCGCGGCGAGGACGGCAAGCTGGCAGGTGAAGGCCTTGGTCGAGGCAACCCCGATCTCGGGGCCGGCGTGGGTGGGAAGCAGCAGATCCGCCTCGCGCGCCATCGAGCTGGTGGGCACGTTGACGACGACCGCGATCGTCTGTCCTTCCGCCCGGGCGTGGCGCAGCGCCGCCAGCGTATCGGCCGTCTCGCCGCTTTGCGAGATGAAGAGGGCGAGGCCACCTGGCTCGAGGACCGGTTGCCGGTAGCGGAACTCGCTCGCGACATCGATGTCGACGGGGACGCGCGCGAACTTCTCGAACCAGTATTTGGCGACCATGCCGGCGTAATAGCTTGTGCCGCAGGCAACGATGGTGACCCTCTTGATGGTCGACAGGTCGAAATTGAAATCGGGGAGGGCAACGCAGCCCTCGAACGGCCGGACATAGCTCTGGAGAGTCTGGGCGACCACGATCGGCTGCTCGAAGATCTCCTTTTGCATGTAATGGCGATGGTTGCCCTTCTCGATCTGGACCGAGGTCGCACCGGACTCGACGATCTCGCGCGTTACCGGGCTGTTGGAACGATCGTAGATCTCGATGCTGTCACGCTGCACGACCGCCCAGTCGCCCTCTTCGAGATAGGCAATTTTCTGGGTGAGGGGAGCAAGCGCGAGGGCGTCAGACCCAAGGTAATTCTCACCATCGCCATAGCCGATGGTGAGCGGCGCCCCCATGCGTGCTCCGATCAGCTGGTCTGGATAATCGCGGAAGAGGAAGGCGATCGCGAACGCACCGTGGAGGCGCGGAAGCACTGCTGCCACCGCCTCTTTCGGGGACCTGCCGTTTTCGACTTCCCTCGCGACGAGATGGGCAACGACTTCGCTGTCGGTCTCGCTGAGGATCTTGCGACCATCGGCGAGCAACTCGTCGCGAAGCGGCTTGAAATTCTCGATGATTCCGTTGTGAACCAGCGCTACCGGGCCGGCGATGTGCGGGTGGGCGTTATCGACGGTCGGGGCGCCATGCGTCGCCCAGCGCGTGTGGGCAATCCCCGTGTCGCCGCGAAGGCTTTCCTTTTCCAGCACGCGGGCGAGGTTCTCGAGCTTGCCCTCGGCCCGGCGACGCTCGAACTGCCCGTCCTCGACGGTGCAGATGCCGGCCGAGTCATAGCCTCGATATTCGAGCCTCTTCAGGCCGTCGAACAGCCTCTGGGCCACCGGCGCGCGGCCGGCAATTCCTACGATACCACACATGCTACTTGCCCTTCTTGGCTTGCTGGCGAGCCCTGAACCTGGCTGCCCAGCCGGCAATTCCCTTCTGCTGTCCGCGGGCGACGGCGAGCTCGTCTGCTGCAACGTCCCTGGTGACGACGGAGCCTGCGCCGACGATCGCTCCATCGCCGATGCTGACCGGTGCGACGAGCGCGCTGTTCGACCCGATGAAGGCGCCGGCACCGATCTCGGTCCTGTATTTCCCGAAACCATCATAATTGCAGGTGATGGTTCCAGCGCCGATATTGGCTTTCTCCCCAACCGAGGCATCACCGATGTAGCTCAGGTGATTGGCCTTGGCGCCGCGCCCGAGGCTGGCCTTCTTCACCTCTACGAAATTGCCGACCTTGGCGCCCTGGCCGAGCTCTGTCCCGGGCCGAAGGCGCGCAAAGGGGCCGACCTCGCAACCGGTGGCGATGATTGCCCCCTCGATGTGCGAGAAGGCACGGATGGTGGCCCCGTCGGAAATCCTGACGCCCGGGCCGAAGACGACATGCGGCTCGATCGTGCAATCGCGCCCAAGCTCGGTATCCGCGGAAAACCAGACGCTTTCAGGATCGATGAGCGTTGCCCCCTGCTCAAGCGCCCGCCAGCGCCGCCGCGTCTGCCATTCCTCCTCCAGCGCGGCGAGCTCGGCCCTGCTATTGACCCCCGAAGTCTCGAAAGGCTCGCCCTCGATCACGACCGGGGACCTGCCCTCGCCCTTGGCGATCATGACGATGTCGGGAAGATAATATTCGCCGGCCGCATTGGCGTTTCCGACCTTGGCGAGCCAGTTGAAGAGGTCGGTGGAATCGACCGCCATCATCCCCGAGTTGCAAAGCTTGACCGCGCGCTCGGCCTCGTTGGCGTCCTTATATTCGACCATCTTGGAGATGCGGTCGCCTTCGCCGAGGATCACCCGGCCATAGGTCTTTCCGTCCTCGGGCGAGCTTGCCAGCACCACTACGCCCGGCCTGTCGTCGGCCGCCAGCCGATCGAGCATCCGCGTGAGCGTCTCGCGGGAGACGAAGGGGGTATCGCCGTAAAGGATGAGTACCGGGCCCGAAAACCCGTCGAGCGCATCCCGGGCCATCTGCACGGCATGGCCCGTCCCTTTCTGCTCGGCCTGGAAGGCCGTTTCGACTCCATGACCTTCTAGCGCTGCCTCGAGCTGTTCCCGCCCCTTGCCGACCACGACGACCCGGCGACTGGCACCGAGTTCCTCGACGGTCGAGAGGAGGTGGAGCAGCATTGGCCTGCCGGCGATGGGATGAAGCACCTTGTGAGTATCGGAGCGCATCCGCGTCCCCTGGCCGGCGGCGAGGATGACGACCGAGAAATTCGACTGAATCATGCCGCCGCAATACACGCCCCGACCGGCATTTCCATAGGGCAAGAGCCGCGGCCCATCGAGCCGCGGCTCTTGCTGCTACCCTGGAAAAAAGATCAGCTTTCCGTCGGAGCCTTTGGAGCGGCCGTGGTGCGCTTGCGGCCAGTCGTCGAACGGCGCCGCGTGGTTCCCGACTTGGCAGCGCTCCGTCCCGCGGTCTTGGACGAGGTGCGCCCGGCCTTTGCAGTCGAGGCTGCCCTGGCTTTCGTGGCCGGAGCCTTGCGGGTCGCCCCCGCCTTGCGGGGAGCAGCGCGCTTCGCCACCGGTTTCGAGGTCGCGGTTACCCCGGTTCCCTCATCGTCGGTCCACTTGCCGGAAAGGACCCGCTGCGCCGCGTCGGCAACGGCTTCTGCGATCAGCGAGCCGAGTTTCGAGGCGTTGGTCATCATCGAGGTTGCCGCCTGGCTGGCGCTGTCCGCGGCATCGAGCCCGGCATCGCGGATCGCCTTGCGGGCCTTGGGGCTTGCTGCGATCGCGGCGGCGGCGGCGGTAAGGCCGGCTGCCAGCATTTCCCGGCTCATCGCCGCCTTGGCGAGCTTGTCGAAAGTATTCTTGTCTGAATTGCCGCCACTTTTACCGCGGCTACCCGAGGACTTGGCCATGCTTGCCTCCCTTTTTCGATCTGAAACGCAAAAGCGGTTCATCGCCGAAACGGTTCCGGATTAACGGAGAAAGCCGCCAAGGGAAAGGGAGCTGGCGCACCACACGACAGCTCCCTTCCAACATGGTCAGCGGCCGGGCGCTCAAGCCCGGAAGGCATGGACGTACTGGTTAGGCAGTCACCTTCCGAGCGAACTGGACCGACCTCTCTGCTGAACCATGAGACATCGGATCACCTCCTTTCGCTGCGTTGATGGCAGACACAGCATGTGGTGGTCCGCCCCGATATACAAGACTTGTAATTGTGGTCAGTTTCGACAATCCTCGATCGCCCGCGCCGGTTCGGGCCAGCTTGGAACCGCGAGCACAGTCGACAATCCGCCCACCACCAGGAAG
>JAJJPO010000025.1:0-6679 GCA_032907585.1 Sphingomonas sp.
ATGGGCTGGCTGAACCGGATGACGCAGTTCAAGGAAAAGTCGGGAAAGCACCGCGAGGGAGCGAGCATCGGCCTTTTCACCTATCCCGTGCTCCAGGCCGCCGACGTGCTGCTCTACCAGGCGACCCACGTGCCGGTCGGCGAGGACCAGAAGCAGCATATCGAGCTGGCAAGGGACATCGCGATCAAGTTCAACAATGATCATGACGTCGAGCTATTCCTGCCGCCCGAACCCTATATCGGCGGTGGAACCGCGGCACGGGTAATGAGCCTTCGCGATGGAACGTCGAAGATGTCCAAGTCGGACCCGTCCGAGCAGAGCCGGATCCACCTGACCGACGACAATGACGCGATCGCATTGAAGATCCGCAAGGCCAAGACCGACCCCGAGCCGCTGCCCGACGATCCCGCGCTGCTCGAGGGCCGTCCCGAGGCGAGGAACCTCGTCGGTATCCTCGCCGGGATCACAGGCGAGAGCGAGGCCGAGGTCCTCAGGCGTTTCGCAGGCCAGGGCTTTGGAGCCTTCAAGCCGGTGCTGGCCGAAGCGACGATCGCCCTCGTCTCGCCGCTGCGCGAGCGCCTGGCAGAGCTTCGCAAGGACCCGGGACAGCTGGACTCGATCCTTGCTGCCGGGGCCGAGCGGGCGGCGGAGCTTGCAGCCCCGACGCTGCTCGAGGCCTATCGGGCGGTTGGCCTAAAGGCCTAGCGGCCCGGCGCGCTTCATCGCTTATTCAGCACGTTTCATATTATGATCCGGAGGACTTTTCTTCCGAGTCGGGATGTAATCCATGCGTATGAAAAAACTGGCCACGGCTGCGCTGCTTGGCATTTCGGTGATTGGACTTTCGGCCTGTGCGACCGGGCTGAGGACGCAGGTTTCGCGCTACCAGGTGATGCCTGCCCCGCAGGGCCAGAGCTTCGTCGTCGTCCCGGCAAATGCCGCCGACATGGGCGGGCTTGAATTCTCGCGCTACGCCGAGCTCGTCGCCCAGGCGATGCAGGCACAGGGCTATGCCCGCGCTCCCTCGATCGACCAGGCATCGATGGTCGTCCAGCTGGGATATGGCGTCGACGATGGTCACACCGAGATCGTGAGTGATCCCTTCTATTCCAGCCGCTACCGCTTCGGGCTCGGCTGGGGCCATCCCTACTACCGCCGCAGCAGCTTCTACTGGGGCTGGCACGATCCCTTCTGGTGGGGACCCCATAGCCCGGGCATTCGCTCCTACACCTATTATGTGAGCGAGCTGGACATGAAGATCCGCCGAAAGAGCGACAATGCATCGCTGTTCGAAGGAAGGGCCAAGGCCCGCTCGCGCAGCGACAATCTCGCAAAGACGGTGCCGAGCCTCGTCCAGGCGATGTTCACCGGCTTCCCCGGCAACTCGGGTGAAACGGTGAAGATCACCATTCCGCCCGAGCCGAAGCAGGCAAAGGCCTACTAGGCCGAGGGTTCAAACCGGGCCAACGAGAGCCCGCCGGTCCTGCAAGGGAACGGCGGGCTTTCCTTTTCGTGGAGTAGAACCGGCGGCAAGCGGCCGTCCGCCCGGACATTCGTCCTCGATTGGCGGAAATGAGGGCCCGCCGGAATAATCCGACGGGCCCCCGACCAGTTGGGGACTGGACCTCTCCCCTGGCGCCCGCGAGCGGGCGTCGTACCCCTAAGGCCCGGCGCAAATGCGCCGCAGGGAATTGGAGCCAGCTCCCGGCGGCTCCCGCTTTCCCTCAGCCCTCCAGCTGGCGCGTCAGAAGGCGGATGTCGGCATCAAGCTCGGCATCCGCGGCGCGCAGCCGTTCGATCTGCTTGACGGCGTGGATCACCGTCGTGTGATCGCGGCCGCCAAAACGGCGGCCAATGTCCGGCAGCGACTTGGGAGTCAGCTGCTTCGACAGGTACATCGCAACCTGCCGCGGCCGGGCGACTTCGCGGGCGCGGCGTGCCGAGGTCATCTCGGCCTTGCGGATTCGATAATGTTCGGCGACCTGGGGCTGGGGCTGGTCCATCGAGGGCCGCCGCTGGTTGGCGCGCAGCACATTGGCGAGCACCTCCTCGACGAACCCGACATCGATCGCCCGGCCGGTCATCATCGCATAGGCGGCGATCCGGTTGAGCGCGCCTTCGAGCTCGCGGATCGAGCTGGTTATCCGGCGGGCGAGGAACTCAACGACGCCCCGTGGCATCTCGACGCCGGGAAGAGCGGCAAGCTTGGCATCGATGATGTTGAGCCGAAGCTCATAGTCGGCAGGGTTGATGTCGGCGACGAGGCCCCAGCTCAGGCGCGACAGGATGCGTGGCGCGATGCCGTCGAGGTCCTGGGGCGCACGGTCAGAGGTGATCACCAGCCGCCGCCCGGCGGTGATGATCTCGTTCATCGTGTGGAAGAATTCCTCCTGGGTGGAATCCTTGCCGGCGATGAACTGGATGTCGTCGATCAGCAGCAGGTCGGCCGAGCGGAGCCTGCTCGTGAAGCCGATCGTGTCATTTGCCTTCAGCGCCCGGATGCACTCGACCATGAACTTCTCGGCCGACATCGAGACGACGCGCGCGGCGGGCCGGTGCTCGAGGAATGTCTGGCCGATGGCGTGGAGGAGATGGGTCTTGCCGCGGCCGGTGCCGCCATGGATGAAGAGCGGATTGAAGACGACCGTATCGGCCGTCGCAAGCGTCTTGGCAGCGGTCGCGGCGACCTCGTTGGCCTTGCCGACCACGAAGGTCTCGAACCGGTAACGCTGGTCGAAGTTGGGGGCGGAAGGATTGCGCTCGGCGGCGCTCGCCGGCGGCGCAGGGATGTCCTCGAGGACCAGCAGCGGCGCGGGCCTCGGGCCATCGGCTGCAGCGACGATCCTCACCGCGGTGACGATTGGCAATACCGAGCGCCAGGCAAGTGCCAGCCGGTCACCGAAATGGCTCTGGACCCAGTCAGCCATGAACTGGCTCGGCATGACGATTTCGAGCTCGCCGGTCTCGCCGTCGAAAGGCCCGAGCTCGGCCGGCTTCAGCCAGCCGTCAAAGGTGCGCGCACCGCAGTCGCGCCGAAGATTGGTTCGAATCGTGTCCCAGGCGGCCTCGAGTGGAGCGGGAACGGTGCCGGCATCGGGCAGACACAAATTTTCCCGACTGCCCTGCACTGGCGCGCGCCTCCCTGACTCTCAAAAACTTGCCCAGACATGGAGAGCCATCGCGCACGAACCGAGTCGCAACGCCAATGGTTTCTCCGGTCTCTAGCCCCCCGGGGCGGATTCGCCGCCGGAACTGTTTTTTGAAAGGCCGGGGCGAACGATTCAAGCAGCAAATTTGAAAAGGGAGAAATAAACCGGCTTGACATCGGGAAGCTGCCAAAACCGGAAGTTTTTGGCGCATTTCAGCCATTGTTACGCAAAGCGAACCAGGCGCCCATCCGCGAATCGCGGGAATCCCTAGACTTTTTTAAGTCATCAAAATGAAACGGGTCGCCGGTACCTCCGACGACCCGTCCTGAAACGCGACGTAAATTGAAAGTTAACCGAGCGAGGCGACCTGCTTGGTCAGCCGCGAGAACTTCCGGGCCGCGGTATTCTTGTGCAGCACGCCCCGTGCGACTCCGCGAGCCATTTCCGGCTGGGCCTGCTTCAGCGCTGCGGCGGCATCGTCCTTCTTGCCGGCTGCAATCGCGGATTCGACAGCCTTGATGAAGGTGCGGATACGGCTGACGCGGGCACCGTTGATGGCCGCGCGGGCTGCATTGCGACGGATGCGCTTCTTGGCTTGCGGCGTGTTCGCCATCGATGACCTTCCGAAACTCTTGTGTTTTCAACGAAAAAGCGGCGCGAACCCGTGGGTCGCACCGGCGTGGCGGCTCCCCTAGCGAAGCAGCCGAGTCGCGTCAACCTGTCGAGGGGCGGATGAAGCCCGCCCGGTGCCTGGCTAGCGCTGGCACGACGGGCAGTAGAAGGTGGAGCGCCCGCCCTGGACGATCCGCCTGACCTTGCCGTCGCATCCGGGGCATTGCTCGCCTTCGCGGTCATATACCTGGAACTGCTTTGCAAAATAGCCAAGCTCCCCGTCCGGCGCCGCGAAATCCTTTAGCGTCGAGCCCCCTGCCCTGATCGCTTCCTCCAGCACTTCGCTGATTGATGCTGCCAGGCGATCGAGCCTTGGAAGGCTGATCTTCCCGGCCGGGCGGCGCGGGTCGATCCCGGCCCGGAACAGTGCTTCGCAGGCGTAGATGTTGCCGACGCCCGCGACCACCCGCTGGTCGAGAAGGAGCAGCTTTATGGCAGCGCTTCGGCCGGCGAGCTTCTGCTTCAGCCAGGTCCCGTCGATTCCCCCGCCGATCGGCTCCGGACCAAGGGCCTCGAAGGCCGGCCAGCGGTCGAGTTCCTCCGTCGCCACCAGGTCCACCGACCCGAAACGGCGCGGGTCCCGGAGGTGGAGCCTCCTTCCCTCGTCGGTTTCGACGAGCAGATGGTCGTGTTTCCCGAGCTCCTCGGGATCGATCCGCCAGGCACCGGACATGCCGAGGTGGAAGATCATCGTATCGCCCCGGTCGGTGGAGATGAGGCCATATTTGGCGCGCCGTCCAAGCGAGGTCACCAGCGCCCCGGTGAGCCGCTGCCCGAGATCGACCGGGAAGGCCCGGCGGAGGTCTGACCGGCGCGCTTCGATACGGGCGATGCGCCTCCCCTTCAGGACATTGGCAAGGCCGCGAACGGTGGTTTCGACTTCGGGTAGTTCGGGCATGAGGTCCTCGAGGGCAATTGAGGCGTTTCACGCCTCTCATCTCCCTGCTAGGGCGCGCTCATGGAAAAGGTCAATTTCGGCGATGAACTTGTCAGCCCCGAGGAAAAGACTCGGCGCGTTGGCGGCGTGTTCAGCTCGGTGGCACGCAACTATGACCTGATGAACGACCTCATGTCGGGCGGAATGCACCGGCTGTGGAAGGATCGCTTCGTCGCAAAGGTGAAGCCCCGGCGCGGGGAGCATATCCTCGACATGGCAGGCGGCACCGGCGACATCGCCTTCCGGATGGCCTCGAAGGGGGCCCGGGTGACGGTCAGCGACATCAACGCCGACATGCTCGCAGTTGGCAGGGAGCGTGCGGCCAAGCGCGGCATCGAGGGGCTCGACTGGAAAGTCGAGAATGCCGAGAAGCTCAGCTTCGCCGATGGCATGTTCGATGGCTATACGATCGCCTTTGGCATCCGCAACGTGACCGATATCCCCGCCGCGCTGCGCGAGGCGCACCGCGTATTGAAGCGCGGCGGGCGCTTTTACTGCCTCGAGTTCTCGACCAGCGAGTGGCCCGGCTTCGGTGAACTCTACGATCGCTATTCGACCCATCTCATCCCGCGCATCGGCAAGGTCGTGGCGCGCGACGAGGCAAGCTATCGCTACCTTGTCGAATCCATCCGGCGCTTCCCGAAAATGGAAGAATTCCGCGCGATGATCGGCGATGCCGGGTTCAAGTCGACCAGCGTCGAGCCGATCCTCGGCGGCCTGGTCGCAATTCATGGTGGCTGGAAGATTTGACCGCCGCAGTCACCCATCTCTGGCGCCTGCTTAAGTGGGGCAGGACGCTTGCGCGCCACGGTGCGCTGCAGGGGATAGAGCGGGACCCGCTCACTCCCCCTGATGTCCGGCGGCTGTGCCGCCTTGCCCGGATCGGCGCGAGAGTGCCGGACACGCCGGACTATGCCGCCGCACTGCAGGAAATCGGCCCGGCGGCAATCAAGCTCGGCCAGGCCCTTTCCACGAGGCCGGACCTCGTCGGGCCGGAAGCCGCGGAAAATCTCCTGCAGCTCACTGACTCGCTCCCCCCCGCCCCGTTCCCGGCAATCCGCGCGGCTGTGGAAAAGGCACTGGAAGCGCCGCTCGAAAGCCTGTTCAGCCAGTTCGACGAGGAGCCGATCGGCGCTGCATCCATTGCCCAGGTTCACCATGCGGTCACGACCGAGGGGCGCGAGGTCGCAGTGAAGGTGCTGCGCCCCGGCGTCGAGGAAGAGTTCGCCCGGGCGATCGAGACCTACGAATGGGCCGCGGCCCATGTCGAGTTGCTTGGCGGCGAAGCGGAGCGACTTCGACCGAGGATGGTCGTCGCCTATTTCAAGCAGTGGGTGCGCCGCGAACTCGATCTCCAGCGCGAAGCCGCATCGGCCTCGGAGCTCAAGGAAAACATGGTCGCCGAGCCTGGTTTCCACGTCCCGGAAATCGACTGGCGTCGAACGGCAAGGCGCGTTCTCACCCTCGAGTGGCTCGATGGAATCAAGCTCTCGAAAAGAGAAGAGCTCATTGCCGCTGGCCATGATCCAAGAGAGCTCGCGGCGATCCTCGTTCGCGCCTTTCTGCGCCAGGCCGTGGTCGACGGCTATTTTCACGCCGACCTCCACCAGGGCAACCTGTTCGCGCTTAAGGACGGCCGCGTCGCCGCCGTGGACTTCGGGATCATGGGCCGGATCGACCGGCAGGCACGGCTGTGGCTCGCCGAGATCCTCTACGGGCTCATTACCGGCAATTATCTTCGCGTCGCGGAGATCCATTTCGAAGCGCAATATGTCCCCTCGCATCACGACGTCGCCGAATTCGCGACGGCCCTTCGCGCTGTCGGCGAACCCATCCGCGGCCTTCCGGTGAAGGAAATCAGCATCGGGCGAATGCTCGAGGGGCTATTCTCCATTACCCGCGACTTCGATATGCCCACCCA
>JAJJPO010000026.1:0-6642 GCA_032907585.1 Sphingomonas sp.
TCCTTCTCCAACGCGCCGGATGAGGCAACGCTGGGGCGTGTCGCAGGCGCTCTCGCTGTTGACGAAGCTTTTGCCGAAAAGGACTGGTTCGTTGTCCAGGCAATAAAGCGCCTGACTGAGTTCTCTAGCGACGGTTCGTCGGCGGCATGGCTTTCGCTGGCGAGAGGGAGGTTCCAGCCTTTGACGCCGCGCTTGCAGCCGTTGATCGTTTATGCGCCCAACTCAAGCTCTAGGTGGCAATTCTCTGCGCTGCCGCCTTCGCCAATCTAGAACCCCAGCGAGTAGCGGATCGCAGCACCAAGGTCGGGACTGGCGGCAGCGACATGCCCCGGCTCACGCCTCGCGTAGAGGTTGGCGCCAAGCCAGCCGCCGCCAAACATGGTCGAATAGCTGAGCTCGGCATCGATCTCGCGGCCGGACGGGCTGAAGCTCATCGTCTCGACGCTGCTCGATACTGCCTGCGTGGCATAGTCATAGCCCGTCGGAAGGAGCATCGAGAGGCCGCCGCTTTCAACCCTGAGTGGCTGCGCCAGGCGGAGCCCGAACCTGTCCCGCTCGCCAAGCAGCCCGACCTTGGCGAGGTCGAACGAATAGGCGCCGCTTTGGAAGCGCCCGCTCGAAAAGTCGGTCCAGCCCCGCCGCCCCATCAGGGTCGCTGCCCAGCCATTGCCGAGGTCCTGGCGGGCCTCGAGGTCGAGGAACGTGCTTGAAGAACCGCTCGAGCCGTAGAGCGAGCCGAGCCGCCCACCAAGGAGGGTCTTGTCCTCGTCCAGCCGGCTGAGGCCGACCGAGCCCCAGGTCCCTGAACCGAAGCGACGGTCGAGCGTGATGCTGGACCAGCGATAGCCTGCTTCGTCGGCCTCGGTCCTAACCCGTTCCCACATCTTGCCTTCTTCGCTGGCGATCGTGAGGCCGGCAAAGCCGAGGTTGCGGCGGATCGCCATGCTGGTGCCGCGATCCGCCTGGAAGCCTGGATCGCTGCTGATGTCGCGGGCGATGAGGAAGGCGCCGGCCTGGGCATCCGTCAGCCTGCGTTCGATGGACTTTGCACCTTCGCCCATGCCGAAGGCGGCGCGGGTGCGACCGTCAAGCTGGGCAATCGCCGAGCCAGCAACCATCCGCGAGCGCCTCGCGTCATCAGGCCCGATACCGAGCTCGGCCAACTCTATGATACCCGGCAGGCCGGGCCGTTCGGCGACGCTCATGGCCACCGAGAACCCGCCGGCCCTTGCCGCCGAGCTGCGGACATGGCCGGATAGCGCGCGCTCCAGCGGGCGCCGTCCGTCAGCCTGGCGAAGACCCCTGGCCAGGTTCATCACGAAGGCACGGTCGTAGCCATCGAGGATGATCGCGCCGAGCTTTCCCTTGCTTCCGCTATCGCCCGCCGCCTCGGGGAGGCCGCCGCTGCTATCCTCGCCTGCAGCTGCCATCTCGGTCCCGGCGATGCTCGTCTGCCCGACTGGCTGGAAGGCACGCCCGAGGTTGAGACGCCCCTGGCCGAAAACGCGGTCGTCACCCGCAGCGCCGAGGTCGTCGGCGGTCCGGAAAAGAAGATCGACGATCTGCTGGGCCGAAAGGTTGGGGAAGGCCTGGGCTACCAGCGCAACGGCACCGCTGATGACGGGCGCGGAGAAGCTGGTACCCGAATAAAGTACCCCGGCTCCGGTATGGTCAACAGTGCGAACCCGGTAGCCCAGCGCTGCCAGGTACCAGTTCTGCCCGTCGCCGGCCTGGTTGGAGAAGGTCGAGAGCTGGTCGAGATCGGTCCCGGTGCCGCTTGCGACACCGACCGAGCCCGCGATGATCACCTGGCCCGGGAAGTTGCTCGCCGGAATGAGCGCGAAGGGATCGGCATTGCGGCCCTTCACCGGGTCCTCGCCTTCATTGCCCGCCGAGATGACGAGGATTATCCCGGCGTTCACCGCGCGCTGCATTGCCGACATGAGCGTATTGCCCGGCGAGGAACCACCGAGCGACAGGTTGATCACCTTGGCGCCGGCAAGCCTCGCCGAATCGATGCCGGCGGCGATCGCGCTGTCGAAGAACTCGCAGCCGTCCTCGGTCTCGCAGCTACCCGGGGAATCCGCGCGGAACGAGAGGATGGTGGCGTCGAACGCAACGCCGACATTCTGTGCATCATTGCGCGCGGCAGCGGCGGTTGCGGTTACCGCCGTGCCGTGACCGTCGACATCGCCAAGGCCTCGCGATCCCGCGACGTCGCGGCTGGCCGGGTCGATCCGGCCGGTAAACTCGGCGAGAGAAGGATTGATGCCGCTGTCCACGACCGCGATCTTCACGCCCTTGCCGGTTGCACCCTGCTGCCATGCAGTGATCGCGCCCGAGCTCACGGCCGCGTTCGACCGCTGATACTCCGCCGTCTGGAAGTTGATCGGCGGCGGGGGAGTCGGCGTCGGAGTGGGCGTCGGCGTCGGCGTAGGTGTTGGAGACGGGGTCGGTGTTATCGTGGAGGGCGGCGGCGGTGTCGATCCGATGCCACCGCCCCCGCCGCCGCCGCCACACGCCGGCAGCGCCAGCATCAGGCCACAGGCAGTTGACACCAAAAGTCGATTCGACATTACCCCACGCTCCCGCCAAGTCACTGGATTTCAAAGCCTTTTCCTAGAGCCCTATGGTTAACAAAAGCTTTCATTTTGCTGAAGATGACAAGCCGCTAAGAGGCACGTCATCACCATGAACCCGCGCTACGCTCCCCTCCTTGGCCATGTCAGTGACTGGATCTTCGATCTCGACAATTGCCTGTACCCCGCCTCCACCGGCCTGTTCGAGCTGATCGACCAGCGCATGGGCGCCTATATCGAGCGGCTGCTTGGGCTTGATCCCGTCGAGGCGCGGCGGGTGCAGAAGGAGCATTTCCATGCCCATGGAACGACCCTCGCGGGCCTGATGAAGGAGCATGGCGTCGATCCTTACCATTTCCTCGACGATGTCCACGCCATCCCGCTCGACCGGGTCTCGCCCGACGAGCGGCTGGCGCTCGGGCTGGCCAGGCTCCCGGGCCGGAAGCTCATCTTCACCAACGCGGATGCGCCCTACGCGAGGCGCGTACTTCAGCAGCTCGGCATCGGCGAGCATTTTGCAGAGCTTCACGACATCCACGCCGCCGAGCTGAAGCCCAAGCCCGACCGCCATGGATATGACCTGATGCTCGCGAGATTTGGCATCGACCCATTCAGGGCCGCAATGGTCGAGGACATGGCCCAGAACCTCAAGACCGCCAAGGACCTTGGAATGGCGACGGTCTGGGTCGACAATGGCTCGGAACGCGGCAATCACGGCCACCACCCGGATTTCATCGACCTCACCATCGCCGATGTCGGCGAATGGCTCGAGGACATGCTTGGAGAAAATGGAACATGACGAGCGAGCTTCAGACGGTCATCGACCAGGCCTGGGACGAGCGCGACGCGCTCGATACCAGCGACCGCTCGCTTCGCGAAGCGGTCGAGACCGCCATCCTCAGGCTCGACCGCGGCGAGGAACGCGTCGCCGAGAAGCGCGATGGCGAATGGCAGGTCAACCAGTGGCTGAAGAAGGCGGTGCTCCTCAGCTTTCGCCTGAACCCGATGGAGCCGATTAGCGGTGGACCCGGCGGTGCGACCTGGTGGGACAAGGTGCCCTCCAAGTTCCTCGGATGGGGAACGGATGATTTCTCGGCGGCCGGCTTTCGCTCTGTTCCCGGAGCGATCGTCCGGCGCGGCGCCTATATCGCGCCGGGCGCGGTTCTGATGCCAAGCTTCGTCAACCTCGGCGCCTATGTCGGAGAGGGAGCGATGGTCGACACATGGGCGACCGTCGGCAGCTGCGCCCAGATCGGCCGGAACGTCCATATCTCGGGCGGGGCCGGGATTGGCGGCGTCCTCGAGCCGCTCCAGGCAGGCCCGGTCATCATCGAGGACAATTGCTTCATCGGCGCCCGCTCGGAAGTGGCCGAGGGGGTGATTGTCGAGGAGGGCGCCGTCCTATCGATGGGCGTCTTCATCGGTGCATCGACCAAGATCGTCGACCGGGCGACCGGGGAAGTCATTTACGGCCGGGTCCCGGCCTATTCGGTGGTCGTTCCAGGGACGTTGCCGGCCGCTGGCGGCGGCCCGTCGCTGGCCTGCGCCGTCATCGTCAAGCGGGTCGATGAGCGTACCCGCTCCAAGACCTCCATCAACGAGCTGCTGCGCGACTGACCCGATAAGCCAAGCTTATCGAAAGCGGCTCGGCTTGCATTGGCGCTGGAGCTGGCCCCGCCATAAATCCGGTTCCGACTGGAGAGCCGGATGGCGACGCTTGGAAGTGAATGTTTTGAAGGCAAGGGTGAGGACGCCCCCCTGCCCGGCGGCGGCTATGCGCAGCCGATGATCAACAATGTCATGAACCGCGGCGAGTGGGGCCTGCTCCTCGGGCTCGCCCTCATCTGGGGCTCCGCCTTCATTTTCATCAAGGAGGCGGTGACCCATGTCGAGCCGCTGACCTATGTCTGGCTGCGGCTCGCCATGGCGGCGCTTGGCCTGTGGCTGTTCCTCTGGTGGCGGGGCGACCGGCTTTCGCTGCCAGTCAAGGTCTGGGGCGCCATCCTCCTCCTTGCGCTTCTCAACAACGTCATCCCCTTCGCACTGTTCGGCTGGGGTCAACGGCATATCGCCACCGGTCTTGCGGCCATTTTGAACGCGACCACCCCGATCTGGGGAGTGCTCGCGGCCCACCTCTTCACGGCGGACGAGCGGATCACCCCGGGAAAGCTGCTTGGTGTCGTCATCGGCTTCATCGGCGTTGCAACGATGATCGGGCCCGACCTGATTGGCAGCAGCGCCAATCTCCTTGCCCAGCTTGCCTGCCTCCTCGCCGCTCTCTGCTATGCGCTCGCCGGGGTCTGGGCGAGGCGCTTCCGGCGACTTGAGGTCCCGCCGATGAAGGTCGCTGCAGCGCAGCTCATCGCCGGCGCGGCCTTCCTGCTCCCGGTCGTGCTGATGGTCGACCGGCCGTGGCTGGCGCCGATGCCGCCACTCGAGGCCTGGGGTTCGATTGCCATCCTGGCATTGCTTGGCTCGGCCTATGCCTATGTCCTCTATTTCCGGCTGATCGATAGCGCCGGGGCGACGAACGCCTTCCTGGTCACTCTGCTTGTCCCGCCGGTGGCCATCCTCCTCGGCGCCGTCCTGCTCGGGGAAAGGCTTGGCAGCGCCCAGCTCATGGGGCTTGGCTTTATCGCTCTCGGCCTCGCTGTCATCGACGGCCGGCTGGTAGGACGGCTGCGGCTGAAACCGGTCGAGAATTTTTGAGCCCCTGGGTCCAGCGATGCGCAGGGTCGCAAAATACGAATGCCATGCCGGGCTTGGCGGCGGTGCTCGCGCCGTCAGCTCCCTCAGAGAAGTGACGCAGCGAGGAGCAGCAGGGAGGAAGCGAGGCCAGCATAGCTGACCCAAAGGGGACAGTTGAAGGCCCCCGGCGGCGCAGCGTCCTTCCTGGTCTTGATCCTGATGAGTGCAAGGTTGATCCCCGCGAACACGGCGAGCGTGCCACGGGAAGCGAGATCCGCCAATCCTTCCAGGGGAACAGCAAGGGCAAGGAACAAAATTGCCATGACCGCGAGCGCGGTCGCGGTGAGCGGCGTTCGGGTGACGCTGCTTACCCGGCCCAGGCTCCTTGGCAGATTGCCCTGCCTCGCCAGCCCGTAAATCACGCGCGCGATCATGATCATGTGAACGACGATCCCGTTCAGTGTTGCGACAATGGCGATTGCGCTCATCGAGATAAGCGGCAGCCCGGTGAGGCGCTGGAACACCAGCGCCAGCGGCGCCGGCGAGCCCGCGAGTTCGGCCGGCGGGACTGCGACGACCGCGATCCAGACCACGAGCATGTAAAGAAGGGCCGTGATGGCAAGGGTGAGGAAAAGGGCCCAGGGCAGGCTGCGGCTCGGGTTCTTCAGTTCCTCGGCGATATTCACGACATGCTCGAACCCGATGAAGGCGAATACGGCAATGAGAGTGGTACTGCCGAGCGACAGCCATGCGGCCTGGTTGTCGGCCGATGGGACCAGCTCGGGCAGGCGGACGAATAGCTCGCTTCCCTGGGCGAGCCCGGCGGCGATGATCAGTCCGAGCCCTGCTACCTCGATGATGGTCATTGCACCGGCAAAGCCGACGGACTGGGTTGTCGCCAGGCTGGCGATCACGCCGAGCACCAGCAAAACGCCGATGATGATCAGCTTTGGCGGGACCGGCAGGAACACCCCGATGTAGCTGACGCTGCCGACGCTAATCGTCGCAGCCGAGACGATTGCTGTTGCGATGACCAGAAGCCCCATCGCGAGCGTCAGCCACCGCCGATGAAATGCGGCGTCGACATAGGCAGCCTCGCTGGCGCTCACCGGCATGCGCGTCCCAAGCTCGGCGAAGGACGCGGCGCTAAGGCCCATCGCTACTGCAGCGGCAAGGAAGCCGAGCGGCGCGTGCATCCCGCTACGTCCGGCGGCCACGCCGACGAGCACGTAGATGCCGGCACCGATGGTGACCCCTACGCCATAAAGGACAGCATGAAGTAGCGTCAGCCTCCTTGCCAGCCCGATCCGATCGTCCTCGCTGCCGCTCAAGCCTTCCCCCCGTTTTTCCGTGCGTGCCGCCCTTGAAGACGCCC
>JAJJPO010000027.1:0-6618 GCA_032907585.1 Sphingomonas sp.
CCGGTGATCGTGCTGGTCGATGCGGGCTCGGCATCCGCCGCCGAAATCGTCGCCGGGGCCTTGCAGGACCACCGCCGGGCGGTCGTGATGGGCGAGCGCAGCTTCGGCAAGGGCTCGGTCCAGAGCGTGATCCAGACCGGCCCGCAATCGGCGCTTCGGTTGACCACTGCCCGCTATTACACCCCGTCGGGTCGCTCGGTGCAGGCCGGCGGCATCGACCCGGATATTGCGGTGCCACAGCTCAGCGACGAGGATTACAAGTCACGACCGAAGCTGCGCGAGGCCGATCTTCGCCGGCACCTCGTCAGCCAGGCGAAGATCAAGGACGAGGTGCTGGAAGATGACAGCACGCCGGATCCGCGCTTCACTGCGACCGCCGCAGAGCTCGAGAAGAAGGGCATCAAGGACTTCCAGCTCGACTATGCCTTGAAGGCGCTGAAGCGGCTGGCGCCGCCAGCGGTGCAGATCGCCAAGAAGACGGCTTCGCGCTGATGCTTGCCCCTCCTGGGCCAGCGGGCGCGTCGCGCCTCCGGCAGGCGCGGGCGCTTGCGCTGCTGGTTCCGGCCGGCCTTCTCGGCGGCGCGCTCTTCTCCCAATATGTCGGCGGGCTCTACCCGTGCGAGATGTGCTACTGGCAGCGCTGGCCACATGCCGCGGCCATCCTGCTTGCGATCGGGGCCCTGTTCTCTCCGATAGGATCGCCCAGGACCCGCGCACTGGTCCTTCTCGCGGCGCTTGCCATTGCCATTTCCGGGGCCATCGGCGTGTTCCACGCCGGGGTGGAACTTGGCTATTGGGAAGGCATCACTACTTGCACCACCTCGGGCGCCGTTTCGCTCGAGGATATTCTCAACGTGCCGCTCATCCGCTGCGACCAGGTTCAATGGTCGTTCCTCGGCATTTCCATGGCCGGCTGGAACGCCATTATTTCCCTCGCAGGCGCCGCCGCGATCACGGCTCTTGCCTGGAGGAAGCATTGAACTGGCATCCCGGCGAGAAGCGGCCCGACCGGGCCTCGATGCTGCGCGTCAACCAGGCAGGCGAATATGGCGCCAGGCGCATCTATGCCGGCCAGCTGGCGGTTCTAGCCCGGGGTTCGGCCGCCTCGCACCAGATAGCGCGCATGGCAGCGCAGGAAGAGCGGCATCTCGAACGCTTCAACCAGCTCCTTGCCGAGCGGCGCGTCCGCCCCACTGCGCTCCAGCCGCTGTGGAGCGTTGCCGGCTTTGCGCTCGGAGCCGCCACCGCGCTCATCAGCGAGCGGGCAGCCATGGCCTGCACGGACGCGGTCGAAACCGAAATAGATCGCCATTACTCCCAGCAGCTCGCCGAACTGGGTGACGAGGATCCCGAGCTTGCGGCCGATATCCGGGACTTCCAGGCCGAGGAACTCGAGCACCGCGATACCGCCCGCGAACATGGCGCACAGGACGCTATCGGCTATCCGCTGCTGAGCGCGGCGATCCGTGCCGGATGCAGGTTGGCAATCGGGCTTTCCAAACGCATATGAGGAACTGGCACCGCGGTTCGGCCGCTTTACGCCCTGACAAAGGATGCAGTCATATGTCGAAGTTGCCGTCCCTATTGCTAGCCGCGGCGTTTATCGGCTTGCCACTGGCGGTCGCGCCGACGCCGGCCGAGGCGCAGGGCACCCGGATCAGCGAAATCATCGTTTACGGGACCGATCCCTGCCCCCGTTCAACCGATGACGAAGTCGTCGTTTGCGCCCGCAAGCCCGAGAGCGAGCGTTACAGGATCCCCGAACGCTATCGCCAGGAAGGCTCGCCCCAGTCGCGCGAGGCCTGGGCGAACAAGGCGATCGCCTTTGAAACCGTGATGGGTAACGGTCTCAACAGCTGTTCCCCGATCGGCCCCGCCGGCTTCACCGGCTGCCAGCAGCAGCTGATCAACCAGGCCTTCCGCGAGCGCAGGGAAGAAGCGGCCGGCGCCGCGCCGCCCGAAGAATGAGTCGGCGGCGGCCAGCGCCGCCCGCTTGCCTCCCCTAGCCTGCCGACTTCTCGGCGCGGATCCACTCGTTGATCTGCGCCTCCAGTGCGTCGAGCGGTACCGATCCCTGGCCGAGTACGGCATCGTGGAAGCGGCGAAGGTCGAAGCGATCGCCCAGCTGCTGTTCGGCCCGGGTCCTGAGCTCGCGGATTTTCAGCTCACCCAGCTTGTAGGCCAGCGCCTGGCCGGGGTTCGAGATGTAGCGATTGACCTCGGCATCGATATTGGCGTCGGTGAGGGTCGTATTGTCCTTCATGAAATCCACCGCCTGCTGCTTGGTCCAGCCTTTGGCATGGATTCCAGTGTCGACGACGAGCCGCGCCGCACGCCACATCTCATAGCCCAGCCGACCCATGTCTTTTTGCGGCGTATCGTAGAGGCCCATCTCGATGCCGAGCCTTTCCGAATATAGGCCCCAGCCCTCGACAAAAGCGGTGAAGAAGGCCGTGTTCCGGCGCCAGTCGGGCATCTCCAGCTCCTGCTGGAGAGCGATCTGCATATGGTGGCCCGGGACTGCTTCATGCACGGTGAGCGCCGGGATTTCCCAAAGGGGCCGCTGGTCGAGCTTGGTGGTGTTGACAAGGTAGAAGCCGGCGAGACCCGCATCGGGGCTGCCGGGCTGGTAGCGTGCAGTCGTGTCCCCGGGCGCCGTTGCCGCCGCCATCGGCCGGATGCCATAGGGAAGCCTGGCCAGGCGCCCGAACAGCCCTGGCATCTTGCCATCGATCGTCTTGGCCATCATCGCCGAGGCCTCGAGCAGTTCCTCGGGCGTTTTCACAAACCACTTGGGATTGGTTCTCATGTCCGCGATCATTGCCTCGCGGCTGGGAAAGCCCGCCTTTGCCGCTACCTGCTCCATCTCCGCGCGGATGCGCGCGACTTCCTTCAGACCGAGCTGGTGGATCTCCTCCGGGGAAAGGCTGGTGGTCGTCTGCTGGCGTACCTGAAAGGCATAATATTCGCGGCCTTGCGGCATTGCCGAGACGCCAACGCTCTGGCGACACCTGTCCTTGAGTTCGCGCTCATAAAGGTCGGCGAAGGCCTGGTAGGCCGGGTTGACCTTGGCCGTGATGACCTGCTTCGCGCGCGCCTGGAGCGCGGCCCATTCCGTTGCCGGAATTGCCTCCGGTCGCTGGCCGGCGAATGGGGCGTAGAAGCGTGACTGGGCGATGTCGGCGGTGATGTTGGTGGTAATGGTCGAGCCGAAGTTCGTCATGGTGACACAGGGCTGGACGAAACCTTGCTTCGCTGCCCTGACGCTGATTTCGCCATAGCTTTTCATCCGCTCAGGAACGAGCTCGAGGCGCGCGAGGTAGTTGTCATAGTCGGCGGCGGACCGGAACGGCATCGTCTCGGCCATGCCGGCCAGATAGTCATGGTAGCTGCCGAGCGTGGAATAGAGCAGCTGGCGCTGGCCGAAGCGGTTGGCCTCGACACTGTCCTCGAGCTGGCGCTTCATGATTGCGCGGTTGGCCTGCTCGGACGCTGGGAGCGAGGTGGAAGGAATTGCCTCGAGCCGGGCAAGGAAGGCCGCCGCTTGCGCTGCCTGGCGGTCCATCTCGGCAAGGCTGAGGGGGCCAATTTCGCGGTCATAATCCTTGACCCCGACCTGCGTCGCGAACAGCGGCGAATTACGGAGCGTTGCTGCCCAGTAATCGTCCTGCAGCTTCTGGAAATCCTCGGTCGGCCCGGCATGCGCCGGAGCGACGAGTGCAAATGACACTGCGGCGAGCAGCGCGGCGCGAAACAGCATGGATGCCTCCCCCTAGTTTAACCGTTGGATCCAAGCCTAGGCACCGCCTGCCGTGAGGCAAGGGACGTTTCGATAAACGGGCGGATGGCGCTTACTCCTCGCCGGACAGGAAGTTGGCGCAAAACCCGGCCCAGCCGCGTTGTCCCGGCCGCCGGGGTTCGATCGCCGGCTCGCGAAGAGCGCCGGACGGTCGGCAGAAAGGAGCAACCATGATGGCCGATGGCAGATCCTCCCGCCCGACCAATGTCGAGAGCGCCTGGCTCTCGATGAAGAGGGAAGCCGCGCGCTGCACTCGCTGCGAGCTATACCGCTGCGCTACCCAGACGGTTTTCGGCGAGGGCGAGCTCGGCGCCTCCATCCTGTTTGTCGGCGAGCAGCCCGGCGACCGTGAAGACATTGCCGGTCGCCCGTTCATCGGACCCGCCGGCCAGCTGCTGGACCAGGCCCTTCAAGAGGCAGGGATCGATCGGGAACGCACTTATGTCACCAACGCGGTCAAGCACTTCAAATTCAAGATGCGCGGCAAGCGGCGACTTCACAGCAAGCCTGACGGAGGTGAAATCAAGGCCTGTCACTGGTGGCTGCAGCAGGAACTCGACCTCGTCCGCCCGGCGCTGACGGTCGCGCTCGGTGCAACCGCCGCCCGGGCCCTCTTCGGCAAGCTTGTCACGATCACGAGCCTGCGCGGCAAGCCTCACAGACTGGCGGACGGCAGCGAGTGCTGGGTAACCGTGCATCCCAGTGCGCTGCTTCGCGCCAGGGGAGAAGAGGAACGCCGCGAGGGCAGGAAAGCATTTGTCGCCGACCTGCGGCGTATCCGCAGAAGGGCCGAAAAGCTCGCTGCCTAGCTGCCTGCCCAGCGCCGAAGCAGGTTATGGTAGCAGCCGGTCAGCGACACGATCGCAGGTTCGCTGTCACCCAGCTTCTGAGCCAGGGTCCTGATTCCGGCGTCCATGTTGAGCAAGAGCGTTCGCTCGCCGTCGTCGCGGACCATGGACTCGATCCAGAAGAATGAGGCGAAGCGGGTCCCGCGGGTGACCGTCTCGACCCGGTGCAGCGACGTCGCCGGGTAGAGCGCCATGTCTCCGGCCTCGAGCTTGACCTGGTGTGAGCCATAGCTGTCCTCTATTACCAGTTCGCCGCCGTCATATTCGTCAGGACCCGAGAGGAATACCGTTGCAGACAGGTCTGTTCTTACTCTGCCCGAGCCGTCGGGCAGGAAGCGAATGGCATTGTCGACATGGTCGCCAAAGCCATGTGCCCCCTCCGCGTCATAGCGGTTGACCAGCGGCGGGAATATCTGGCGCGGAAGCGCGGCCGACATGAAAAGCCCGTTGGTCGCGAGGGCCTCGAGGATCATCGAGGCCACTTCCTGCCTCGCGCTGCAATCGTGTGGCAGCTGGCTATTACGCTTGGCCAGCGCCGACTGCTGGCCGGCCGTTGCCTTGCCATCTTCCCAGGGCGCTGGTTCGATGAGGGCACGCGCCCGGGCAACGCTTTCCTTTGAAAGTAGCGAGGGAATGGCGATTAGCATCCGGCCATTGCCTTACATCCTGAACGAGAGGGTCGCTACAGCCGACCGGCCCGGACCCGGAACGAAATGCCCGCCACTGATCTGGTCGGGGAAACGCTCGTCGAAAATATTGAACAGGTTGGCACGGATACTCACCGAGCTGCTGAGATCATAGCCGACGGTCGCGTCAACCAGCCAGTAATCGTCAAGCCGCCGGTTGTTGGTAACGTTGGTGTAGCGCGTGCCGACATAGCGGACGCCTCCCCCCAGCTCCGGTCCGCCGCGGATCTTATAGGTCGACCAGATGGTGCCGCTGTGATCGGGCACATTGGCCAGCCGGTTGCCCAGCTGCTCCGGGGTGTTCGACCTGATGATGCTCGTGTCGAGATATGTGTAGGAAGCAATCAGCTGCCAGCGACTGGTAATCCAGCCGGTTGCCCCGATTTCGATCCCGTCGACACGCTGCCTCCCTTCGAGGACCGTGGCCGGTTCTCCAGGCAGTCCCGGGGTGCGGGCGTTTTTCTTGTCCGTCCGGAAGATGGCGGCGGTGAGCAGCAGCTTCCCGTCGAACCCGTCCCACTTGGCGCCGAGCTCGACCGTCCGGCTGCGCTCAGGCTTGAGCGCGGCGAGAGCCTCGCTTGGAGTGGTCTGGGTCATGTTCTCGATCGAGGGGTTCACTGATGTCCCGGCACCGGCATAGATGCTGAGGTTGGGCACTGGCTTGTAGGTGAGGCCAGCGCGCCAGGTGAGGGTCCGGTCGGTCCTCGCAAGTGCCGGAGCCGGGTCGGCTGGAGTGAACCCGCTCTTGTAGCGCTCCCAGCGGACTCCACCGGTGACCAGCCACTGGTCGCTCAGATGCACCGTGTCGAACAGGTAGGCAGCGAGCGTGTCGGCCTTGGCCTTCACCAGGCCGTCAGGCGTATCGACGATGGTTCCATCCCACGGCCGTTCGGGATCGGGATCGAACAGGTCTGTCGGGGTGCCCGGTGTGACCGTTCGAAGCTGGTTACGGCTTCGCTCTCGCGAGATCTCGAAGCCTGCAATGAGATCGTGCTTCAGCGTACCAGTCAAGAACTCGGCGAAGATGTTGCTCTGGTTGAAAAGGATCGTGTCGAGCGTGTCGCGCGACTGGGTCTGCGGGTTGATGAGCAGCTCGTCGACGCTGGCGAACCGTGGCGCCGAATAGATGGAGTCGCGACGCGCATGGCCATAGCGGGTGGTGTTGGCGAGCCGGATATCATCGTTGAGATCATGCTCCAGCGCGAAGGTCAGGATATTGGTCTTGAGGTCCTCGAAATCACGTTCGACCAGTCCGTAGAAATTGTCGAAATCCACCGGAGCCGGG